>JAIDPG010000041.1 GCA_029062865.1 Oscillospiraceae bacterium | reverse complement strand
AGATATCCGATTCAAGCTGATAAAAGAGAAATAACAAAAAGCACAGATAGCTTTATTTTATGCGGTCTCCCCCGCCTTCGGCGGGGGAAACCGCGGGTTTATATAGGCTGAATTCGTGGAGTAAAAATGCAAAAAAATGACATAATAAATCTTGAAATAACCGCCCTCACAAGCGAGGGCAGCGGAGTTGGAAAGCACGACGGAATGGCGGTTTTCGTGCCGAAAACGGCGGTCGGAGATGTGATAGAAGCGCGTATTGTAAAGGTCTTGAAATCCTACGCCTACGGAAAAATCGAGCGCGTTGTAACGCCGTCGCCGGATCGCATAGAAAACGACTGCCCCGTGTTCGGGAAATGCGGCGGCTGCGTTTATCGGCATATTTCCTACGCGGCGGAGCTCGCGGCAAAGGAGCAGCAAGTCCGCGACGCGTTTGAGCGAATAGGCGGGCTGTCTCCCGAATTCCTCCCGATAGTCGGCAGCGATCTTACGGAGCGCTATCGCAACAAGCTGCAAATGCCGTTCGCAAGGACGGACGGCGGCGAGATCGTTTCGGGCTTCTTCTCCGAGAGAACGCACCGCGTTGTTCCCGTTGAGGACTGTAAGCTTCAGCCGGAGCTCTTTTCGGAGATCGTCGGCTTTGTTAAGAAAAAATGCGCGGACTTAAAAATCTCGATCTATAACGAGCGGAAGCACGAGGGCGTTCTGCGGCATATATATCTCCGGAAAGGGAGCAAAAGCGGCGAGATCTGCGCCGTTATCGTCGCGCGGAGAAACGTTCCCGAATTCAAGAAAATCGCCGCGGAGCTTGTAAAAAAATTCCCCGGAATAAAGGGCGTTGTGCTGAATTTAAACCCCGAGAAAACCAACGTGATTTTAGGCGAGCGCGAGATAACGCTTTGCGGCAGCGCGGATATTTCGGACGAGATGTGCGGAGTTCGGCTTGACATCTCCCCGAAGTCGTTTTATCAGGTGAACACTCCGCAGGCGGAGCGTCTCTACAAGCAAGCCGCGGAGTTCGCGGAGCCAAGCGGCAGAACGCTTCTCGACCTTTATTGCGGGATAGGCTCGATAGGGCTTTCGATGGCGAGCGAAGCCGCGAAAATAATCGGCGCGGAGATCGTCCCCGAGGCGGTGGAGAACGCCAAGAAAAACGCTCTGCAAAGCGGCTTTGAAAACGCCGAGTTTATCTGCGCGGACGCGGGA
>JAIDPG010000040.1 GCA_029062865.1 Oscillospiraceae bacterium | reverse complement strand
CCCTTGATGACGATCTCGCCGACCACTCGCGGGGGCACGGAATTTCCGTCCTTATCCACAAGGTCGACCGTGTAGATCGGCATCGGCTTGCCCATAGAGCCGGGCTTCGGCTCCATTCCGATAAGATTGCCGACAATGCACGTAGACTCACTCTGCCCGAAGCCCTCCATGAGCTTCAAGCCCGTCGCGTCGTACCACTGCTTAAACACCTCGGGCTGGAGTGCCTCGCCCGCGATATTGCAGTACGTAAGACTCGAGAGGTCGTACTTCTCCACGCCCTCGTGCAGGAAGAAGCGGAACATCGTCGGCGGCGCGCAAAACGTCGTTATCTTGTACTTCTCGATCATTTTCAGCAGATCGCCCGGCACAAACTTGTCGAAGTCGTAAACGAACGTAGTCGTCCCCATTGCGGGCTGCCCGAACAGCTTGCCCCAAGCCGCCTTTGCCCAGCCCGTATCGGACACCGTAAGGTGCAGCCCGTTCGGGATCACCTTATGCCAGTGCTTCGCGTTCTGAATCTGCGCGAGCGTTATCGTGTAGTCGTGGATAGCCATTTTGGGATTTCCCGTAGTTCCCGACGTGAAGTACATCAAGAAAATATCCCGCGCGCTGCTCTCCTGTCTCGGAAACACGTCGGAGTATTTTTCCACTTCCTCGTCGAACGCCGTCCAGCCGTCGCGCTTGCCGTTTACGATAAAGCGGCAGCCGAGCTTGTCGTCCGCGTCCTTTTCGCCCTCCTCGATATTCGCGCAGACCTCGCCGTCCTGCGTCGCGACGATAGCTTTAACGTCCGCGGCGTTAAAGCGGTAGGTATAGTCGTGCGCCGTCAGGAGATACGAAGCGGGGATAGCCACCGCGCCGATCTTCATCAATCCGTAAAGTGTATACCAGAACTGATAATGCCGCTTCATAACAAGCATTACGTGATCGCCCTTTTTCACGCCCATTTGTGTCAGCATATTCGCGACCTTGTTTGAATAGCGCGACAGATCGCCAAACGACAGCGTTTTCTCGTTGCCCTTTAAGTCCACCCAAAGCAAAGCGCGGCGGTCGGGCTCAAGCTCCGCGAACTTGTCAATGATGTCATAGGCGTAGTTGAAGTTGTCCGGGTATTTCAGCCCGAACTTCTTCAATATCCCGTCCTCGCCGTACTCCTCGGTGACAAAATTCAAGTGCCAATTTTCTACTGTATCTTTCATTTTAATTCTCTTTTCGTGTATTATTGCGGCAAGCCAACCCTCCAAAAAAGCGTAAAGCTTACCAATTTAATTATATATTATTGACCTCATTTTGTCAAGGTAGTTATTGTGATATTTAGATGAAAAGAATTTAAGAGGTTAGAAGTAAGAACTGCGAAACGCGGTTCAAACACAAAAAAAGAAGCGGGAAAACTCCCGCTTCCGTAATTCTTGCCTCTAAATCTCTTTTACTCTAACACGTAATCCCCGTCCGCGCCTCTGGCAATGTATCCCGCGATCTCCAGGTTTGTCAGCGCCTCGGTGAGCTCATCTACGCTTTTGCCAAGCGTCTCCACAAGCTTGTCGACTTTCGCGGGACTTTCGGCGAGCGCCTTCAGCAGCTCCGCCTCGATCGGCTCCAGCGAGGACAGAAGCTCCTCGGCGAGCTCGGTATGCGGAGTTTTTTCACTTTTTTTGACATTTTCCGTTATTTCGGCATCGGGATCCTGCGCGATATTTTCCGGCATTTTCGCTATCGGCTTACGGGGAGTTTTGCGCTTGAACTCCCGCCTTTCGATGTCCGCGACAAAATCCCGTACATACTGCGTGTTGGAGAAATACATAGAAAACGAGTCGAGGATATCCGTGAAGTTATACACCGCCTTCGCGCCCTCGCGCAGCAGCGGCACAACGCCGTTACACTTCGACGAGAACAGATCATGCGGCGGCACGCAGAATACGTCGCGCTCCTGCGCCAGCGCGTGGTTCGCCGTCAGCAGCGAGCCGCTTCTGCTGCCCGCCTCGGTGACAAGCGTCCCGAGCGACAGCCCCGCGATTATTCTGTTTCGCGTATGGAAATAGTGCGCGCTCGGCTTTGCCATCGGCATCAGCTCGCTTACTATCGCGCCGCCGTTCGCAATGATCTCGCGCTTCAGCGCCGCGTTTTCGGCGGGGTAATTCACGAGAATTCCGCACCCGAGCACCGCGACAGTCCGCCCGTGATTTCTAAGGCAGACGCTATGCGCCGCCGCGTCCGCGCCGACGGCTATTCCGCTTATTATCACCACGCCGAGCTTCACGAGCGGCTCCAGAACGCGGCTTGTGACCATTAAGCCGTAATCGCTGATGCTCCGCGCCCCGACCACCGAAAGCGTTATCGAGTTGTTGAGCCCTTTAAGGCTCCCCGCGCAGAACAGCACTATCGGCGGGTTTTCGATACCGCGCAGCAGCGGCGGGTACTCCTCGTCGTTGAGCGTGATTATGCGAACTCTGTTTTTCTCGCAAAGCTCCATAACCTCGCGCACGTCCTTCATTCGAACGCTCTCGGCGTTTTTCTTCTGGGCGTCGGAGAGGAAGTCGTACTTTCCGTCGCGGATTCTCCGCGCCGCCTCGGAAGCGTCGCCGCCGCATTCCTCGAGAATAAAGTGCGTTTTCGGATTATACGGCTCCATTACAAGCAAAAGCCAGAGCCAGACTTCAACGGGACTTTTTGACATTTTCTTACTCCTGTTAGCTGTTAGTTTGAATTCTCCCCCGCCTCCGGCGGGGGAGAATTCAAACTGGGTTTTCCCGTCTCCGATAGGGAGAGCCGCGCTTTTTTATTTTGGTTTTCCCGCCGAAGGCGGGGAAAATCGGCTTATTTTTTAGTTGACCTTAAGAACAACGGAAGTAAACGCGGGGAGCGTCAGCCCTCCGAGCTGCATTTTTTCGCCGGTGAGGAGGTTTTCGGCTTCTCCGCCCATATTCAGGTTGAACGTAAACGGCGCGCCGTCGGCGTTGATTACCGTGAGCAGCGTCTCGCCGTCCGCGGAGCGCGAGAACGCGTACTGTCTGTTCGTAAGCTGCACCTGCCTGTAGTCGCCCTGCGAAGCCGCGGGGTGGTTTTTCTGTATCTCGGCGAGCTTGTTGATGTGCTCGGTGAGGTCGCGGTGACCCTCGCTCTTCATCTTCTCAAGGTCGAACTCCGGGCGGAGAACGTCGTCGCCGCCGCCGCGCTTGTCGCCCTCTATCGCGAACTCGCTCCCGTAATAAACCGACGGAATTCCCGGCATCATAAACAGCAGCGTGTAGATAAGCGGCAGGTGCTCCTTGGTTTTGAGGATAGTCGCGACGCGCGTTACGTCGTGGTTGTCAACGAACGTGTAGAGGTGCTTGCCTCTGTAAAGGCACCAGTTCTCGCTTCCGAACTGGCGGTTTATCGAGTGCGCTATCTCAAACATGTTCATATCGTTGAAGCTGGAGAACAAGCCCTTGTAGCACTCGTAATTCGTTACGGAATCGAGCATCTGGTCGTTCATCCACATATTGTAATCCCCGTGGAGCGTCTCGCCGAGCAGGAAGAAATCCTCCGCTAGCCACTTGCAGTGACCGCGCAGCTCCTTTAAGAAATTCTGGTCGAGGCAGTAAGCCACGTCAAGGCGAAGTCCGTCAATGCCGAACTCGTTTTTCCAGCCCGTGATAACGTCCTTGAGATACTGCTTCACCTCGCCGTTGTAGAGGTTGAGCTTAACAAGCTCGTAATGCCCCTCCCAGCCCTCGTAATAGAAGCCGTCGTTGTAGCCCGAGTTGCCCTCGCGCACGTGGAACCAATCCTTTTTCGCACTTCCGAGCTTATGCTCGCGAACGTCCTTAAACGCCGTGAAGTCGCGCCCCACGTGGTTGAACACGCCGTCCAGAACCACCTTTATCCCGTTCTCGTGCAGCGCGTCGCAGACCTTTTTGAAGTCCTCGTTAGTGCCGAGGCGGCGGTCTATCGTCTTGTAGTCGATAGTGTCATAGCCGTGCGCGACGCTCTCGAACACCGGTCCGAAGTAGATAGCGTTGCAGCCAAGCGACTTGATATGCGGGATATCGTCAATTAGCTTTAAGATCTTGTGCGTGGGCTCGCTCGTCTGATCGTTCTGCCGTGGGCAGCCAAAATACCCGATCGGGTAAATGTGATAAAATACAGCGTTTTCAAACCAATTCATATGTTTTTCTCCTTATTTAGATTTAAATTTCAAAATTATTTATATTTAAATTTCAAAATTCCGTCACCGATATCGCTCGCCACTCCGCTTCGCTCCATGTCGAGCGATACCGCTGACGGAACCGGTCAAGATTTTCTTCGAAAATCTTGACACTTTTTGAAATTTATGCGGTCTCGTGATGTAATTCGGGAGATTACGCTTTTGATGCGCCACCGTAATGTTGCCACAGTCCGCAATAATTTAAATTTGAAATTTACGGGTTTTTCGCAGGTGCTGCGAAAAATTTATACACTCTATTATAACATATTTTGGAGAAAATGTCAATGTTTTTAGGCAAAATAATCCGCGGCTCGATTTACCGAGCCGCGGAATTTTGTTGGATTACTGAAGCACCAGCTTCTTTCTGCCGAGCTGAATAATTCTTACGATCGCCGTGCTGAGGACGAGGTTCACGCCGAGCTCCACCAAGAAGTTAAAGCCCGTCATTCCGAAGAATAAGTACGCGACGACACTTGTCGCTTCGGCGCTTGAAGCCCAGCTTTTTACGGTGTCAAGGAAGAAAATTCCGCACCCCGCGACGAATATCGCCTTGTTGACAAACGGCACGACAACTCCGCAGACGATAACGGCGAACAGGTCGCTCTTTTTCGCGAGCGGCTTGAACAGAAGTCCCGCCGCAAGACCCGCCAACATTCCCTTTGCCATGACCGTGATGATAGTCCCGGCGGGATTTATCGGGAAAAACAGCGCCGTGTCCGTAAACATCACGACCAGCCCGAACGCAAATCCGAGCCACACGCCGCCCTTCCAGCCATACAGCGCCGCGCCTATCGCTATCGGAGCAAGGCAGAGCGTTATCGAAAACAGCCCGCCTATCCGTATCTGCGACGCGAACAGCTGCAAAACCACCACTATCGCCGTGAGCAGTCCAAGCCCCACGATAGTGTACACGCTGAATTTCCCTTTTGGGGAATTGCCCTTTTCGGGCGCTTTTGTTGTGTTTTCCATAGAAAACTCCTTTGCTGGCACTCAACCCTATTTAAAGCGCGCAGCAACGCGACGCTCGCTAAAAAGCTTCGCAACCGTCGCTTCGCTCCTCTGCTTCAGCTTTTTGGCTGTTGCGCTTTTTGATTGATGTACCGCGGGTATATATTTACGATCTTACAGATCGCAGACCCCAAGTTTCAACTGTTCTTCTTATAAATTTCAAGAAGCCCTTTCAGTATCAGATTTTCATCGAGGACAAAGTCTGTTTTACACAATGGCTTTATCACTCCCGAGAAGCCTCCCGTCGCGATGACGGTGCACTTTTCGCCGAGCTCCTTTTGAAAGCTCTCTATCATTCCGTCGAGCATAAACGCCGTGCCATTCAGAAGCCCCGAGCGCATACAGTCTATCGTGTTTGTCCCGATGACGCTTTTTATCGGCTCGCCGCTTATGCCGATAAGCGGGAGAACGGCGGTTTTCTGCGCGAGCGCCTCCGCGGAGATCTTCACGCCGGGGGCGATTATCCCGCCGACAAACGCGCCGCTTTTATCCACCGCGAGTATCTTTGTCGCCGTGCCGAGGTCGATGACGATAGCGGGCAGCGGGTACTTTTCCTTTGCCCCGACCGCTACCGCCGCCAAATCCGCCCCAAGCGCCGCGGGCTCGTCTATCTTGATATTCAAGCCCGTTTTCAGCCCGGGCCCTACCGTCTTAACTCTGCACCCGCAGACCTTTTCGATAGCGGGCTTTATCTGCACCGTCACAGGGGGCACTACCGACGCGAGTATCGCGCCGCTTATGCTCTTGGCGTCCACGCCGTACAGCGCGAGAATATCCATAAGCGTAACGGCGTACTCATCCTCCATGCGGAACTGATTTGTCGCGATGCGCGATTGGAAAACAAGCGTTTCGTTCTCGTCGAAAACGCCGAACTGCGTGTTTGTGTTGCCGACATCAATTGTTAATATCATAGCTGCTCCTTGTCGTTGGGAATATTTGCGTCTTGCGGATTTTGCGGAATTTGATATTGCGGGCTTTGCGGAAGCGGAACATTCTGCGTGTTTTGCTCCCAAACCATAAACCTCCCAAAAACCGCGAGGTTTTTCGGCGTTGCTTTGAACGAAATCACCTTTGTCGCGTTTTTGAACTGCGCCAGATAGTGAAGCTCGATCTTATTTCCGTTTTGCTTGGCGCAGAACGGCTCGGGAACCTTGAACCTCGGCATTAAAATGCCCTCCTCGGTTATGTACCAAACCGTCGAGAGGATCAAAATAAGGTTGCCTGCCGCGAGAATGAACAGGCTTGCCGCGAATGTCTTATTCGCTTCGCCGGCTTGCCTGCAATTCGCGATCTTCTTTCTGATGTCCGCAATACTTTCGGAGGGGGATTTATCCGAAACCTGCTGAAAATCGTCGTCAATTACGCCGTCAACGGCGTTGATCAGCATCTCGGCTTTATCCGCCGCGTCGAAGTACTCCCGCGCTGCGCTCGGCCTGCCTACGCCGAAAAAGGCAAACAGCCCGGCGCATATCAACTGAACAGCCAGCGCGGAGGGCGGCACGCAAACCTTGATGATTCCCGCCTTGCCCGCGACCACCCGCGAGCGGACGACCTGGATCAGAACCATCACCAAAGAAAATGCCACCACCGCCAAGCCGATCCAAGTTATTATGCTCATAAATGTTCCCTCATAGCTGTTAGTTTAATAACGGTTAGTTGCTAGTTGGTCAGGAATTCAGAAAACAGCGCCCTGTTTTCCTCGTTATTCGGAAGCTCAAACGCATAACTTTGCCGCTTCTTGCCGACGTAGAAATTGATCGCGCCGGACTCTATCCGAGCGGCTGTCTTTTGCGGCTTTAAGCCGCCGAAGAACAAAACGCCGTCTTTTGTGATATACACGCCGCTTTTGAATATCGTCAAAAGCTCCAAAGCCGTGATAAAGATAATGAGAACGAGCTGAAAGCGGTCTCTCGCAAGAGCGGTCTCCGTTTTTTCGATATACCGTGTGTAAAACTCCGGGTCTTGCGAGAGCCACGCCCGATAGTTCGCAAGGTCGGCGAGGCTGCGGTTGATTTCAGTAACGCCTATGATCAGCAAAAAGATACCCATCATTACAATTAACGCCGAAATCGCAGTGCCGCCGTTCCACACGGGATATTTTACGCTCAGTATACCGAGCCGCTTCGCGCGGCGGCGCGTGATAATCATATAAACGGTTTGACAAACGATCGCAGCCGCCCCGAGGCAAATTATAACGATACTCCATAACCCGTAGTTCATAAAATCACCTTTAAATCAGCAAACGGCTTACTCTTCCAGATTTTTCAGCGCCTTAAGCTCCTCGCGGTCTATTTTTATCTTGCCGTCCTTGATTATCTTGACTTCTTCCTTATTGACAACAAGCGGAACGTCGGGCTTTTTGTCGAGCTTGACCTTCAGAATTCCCGTGAGAAGATTGACCTCCTGAACCGAGCCGCGACCCTCCGGTGTTTCGACATACGCGCCGACCTTCGGAGTTGTCCGCAGGAAATCCTCGTAGCAGTTCTGCTCATATTTAAGGCAGCACATCAAGCGCCCGCAGGTGCCCGAGATTTTTGTCGGGTTCAGCGACAGCGACTGCTCCTTTGCCATTTTTATCGAAACTGGCTGAAAATCTCCGAGGAACGACGAGCAGCAGAACGGTCTGCCGCAAATTCCAAGCCCGCCGAGCATTTTCGCCTCGTCGCGCACGCCTATCTGCCGAAGCTCTATTCTTGTGCGGTAGATAAACGCGAGATCCTTAACAAGCTCGCGGAAATCCACGCGCCCATCCGACGTGAAGTAGAACATTATCTTGCTGCCGTCAAACGTCACTTCTATCTCGATAGGCTTCATATCCAGATCATGCTCGCGGATCTTGTCCGTGAACGTTTTCATTATCTCGGCTTCCTTTTTCTTGTTCTGCTCAAGCTGGCGGAAGTCCGCCTCGGTCGCCTTGCGGATAATGTCTTTAAGCGGCGAAACAAGCCCGCTCTGCGGGAAATCGCGGTTCGGGAGAACGACCTCGCCGCACTCCACGCCGCGCGCCGTCTCGACAATGACGCTCTCGCCGCGTTTGAACTGCACGCCCTTCGGCGCGAAATAATACACCTTACCCACGTCCTTAAAACGCACGCCGATTATCTCAACCTTCGGGGAGTTATCGTCCGCGGTCAATGTCAGATCGATAGACTTCGGCTCGCTTTTGGGCTTGCGCGGTGGCTCCTTACGGCGATTTTTGTCGGCGCGCTCGCCTTTGCTCTGCCTTTGATTTTGATTAGCGCTTTGAGAGCCCTGCGCTGGATTATTCTTTTTCGGAGCGATCTTCTCCGTGAAATATTCGTTGTTTTCCATAGTACTCCTTTGCTTTATCTTTATGCGCTTTTCCCCGCCGGCGGCAGGGAGAAGCACGGATTTGTTGGCAAGATATTGCTTCTCATTACTTTATTATACCACAACTAAGTGCGTTTG
The DNA here is from genome assembly GCA_029062865.1 of Oscillospiraceae bacterium. GTDB lineage: Bacteria > Bacillota > Clostridia > Oscillospirales > Ruminococcaceae > CAG-115. The sequence continues at coordinate 4,729 of JAIDPG010000040.1, read as the reverse complement.
TAAACACCCTGCGCGATTTTTTCTCACGGCTTCAAATATTCGTATTCCTCCGTCGAAACAAGCCGCTCTCCGCCGTCAAGATGGTATTCCTCCTTGCGGGAAACTCTGCCCTGCTCGTCATACTCGGTGAGGACGCGCCGTTCCCATACGACCTCTCCGCCGCGCGTTTGTGTTGAGTGGCGCTCGACCTCGCGCCCGTTTTCGTCGTACTTGTGTTCGTAGGTGCGCAGGGCGTTTTTTTCTTCCAGCGTTCCGCTGAGGACTTCGCCGTTTTCTCCGAGAACGCGGGTGGCAACGCCGCTTATCTCGCCGTCCTCATCATAGCCGATCTCCTTTATCCAAAAGCCGTTTTCGTCATATTCGTGCTCGTAGGTACAGCCGCTTACAAATTCGCCGACGCCGTGATAGAATGACGTGGCGTTTCCGTGCTCGTCATAGGTGTACGTCGAGACGGAATAAACCTCGCCGAACGCGTTATATTGAGTACACTTTACCTCTAAGCCGTTTTCGTACTCGTATTCCTTGCGGGAGGTTTCGCTGTACTCTACGCGCACCGTGCCGTCGTCGTTGTAGTCGTAAGCGTAGTAAATATCGCCGTATTTTGAGGTGTTCTTTATCATATTTCCGTGCTCGTCATAGGTGTTGATATTTGTACTGAACAGCTCGCCGTCTTCATAGTTCGTGACAGTCACGATATAGCTTGCCGTGTTTTGCACCGGGTATTCGGGAACGCCTTCGCCCGTGCTTTCGGACGAGCCTTGCGTGCTTTCGGGGGAGCTTTCATTGTCCGCAATGATCACACTTCTCACGGGCTCGGCGGGCGGGGTGACGGGCTCGCTTTTGGCGCACCCCGAAAGCATTACGGCAAGCATAATCGCCAAAAAGAAAGTCAAACGCTTTTTCATTGTCTTATCCTCCCAAATCTCCCGAAACGAGATACCGAACAGGCTTTAGATCGGCTCGCTGTGCTCCAGCATATACGCCAGCGTCTTGCGGATAAACGCCGCGAAGCGTACCGCGTCATCTCGCTCCAGATTGAAGCGGAACCCGCGGTGGAAACTCCACGCGCAGAACTCAAAGGTGCGCATATCACACTCGGCGTTGACGTAGTAGCGGATGTCCCAGTCCGCGCCGTCGCCGAAGGCGTTCAGCAGCGCGCTGTCCGTCTTATCCGCGGCAACGAAGCGCGTGATCACGTCGGCAAGGTCGCCGAGGGCGCTGCCCTCGTCCCACACGTAAAACTCCGAGCGCTTGCCGAAGTCCGTGTGAAAAATGCACCAAGCGTAATAAACCTTATACACCTCGCCCCAGCTTTTCGGGCACTCGTCGCCGAAGCCGTGGACGTGCGAGCGCTTCGGGAAAAACCGCAAGCCTATCGTCTCGTCGTCGGTCTTTTTGATCAAAAACGCGAAATTCTTTTCCATAGCTGTCCTCCTGCTGCCGTTATAATGCGCTGATTTTGTAGTCGTATTCCTCTGTCGAGGCGAGCCGCTCCCCGCCGTCGAGGCGGTATTCCTCCTTGCGGGAAACTCTGCCTTGCTCGTCGTATTCGGTCACGACGCGCGTTTCCCCCACGACCGCGCCGCCGAGCGCGTATGCGGTGTGGAGCTCGACCTCGCGCCCGTCCTCATCGTACTTGTATTCATAGGTGAACACCGAGTTTTCTTCCTCCAGCCTGCCGCTGAGTTCTTCGCCGTTTTCACCGAGGACGCGGGTGTATGTTCCTCTCAGCCCGCCGTCCGCGTTATAGATCAGCTCTTTTGTCCAAACGCCGTTTTCGTCATATGTAAATTCGCAGGTATAGCTGTCAACGGAGCCGAGGATGTCATACGTCATTGCCACTTCATTCCCGTGCTCGTCATAGGTGTGTGTCATAACGGAAACTACCCGCCCGGACGCATATTTCGTGCGTTTTATCTCCAGGCCGTTTTCGTACTCATATTCCTCGCGGTAGTCGGAGCACCGCGTTTCGCGAACTGTTCCGTCGTCGTTGTAGTCGTAGGTGAAGGCATAAGAATTGCCGTATTTTGCATTTTGCCTTATCAGGCTTCCGTGCTCGTCGTAGGCGGAAATCACGACATTATTCAGCTTGCCGTCTTCATAGCTCGTTTTCGTCACGGTATAGCTTGCCGCGTTTTGCGGCTCGCTTTCGCTTGTGATCTCACTTGTGTTCTCAACCGAGCTTTCGGGCGAGCTTTCAATCGTGCTTTCCGGCAGGCTCTCGGGCTCGCTTTTTTCGTCCGCGATACTAACGCTGCCTGCGGGCTCGGAGGTCTCGGGAAGCGGAGCGGCGGGCGCGCTTTCGGTACACCCGCAAAGCGCTGTCGAAAGCAGCGCCAAAACCGCCGAAGCGATGATCAAACGTCTTTTCATAGGCTTATCCTCTCAAAACTCTCGAAACAAAATACGCGACGGTAAGCTGCAAATTCAGATTATAAACCTCGTTTTTCGCGAGCTCCACTCTGACGTCCAGCGCGTGCAGGATCTCCTCCTCGGAGAACGCCTCGGCGATTTTTTTCGCCTCCGACTTCGCGAAGAACTCCGCCTCGCCGCCGAGCTTCAGCGCCAGCGCGTCGCGGAGAATTCTCGTGAGATGCTCGAAAACCCGCGAAAGCTCGGCGCGGCTCGTTTTTTCAAGCAGCGCCGCCGCAAGCCCGAATTTATCTCGCTTGCAGAGCGCCGCGGCGGCTTTTCTCGCCGTCTCGATAAGCTCCGCCTCGCTGCCGCCGTCAAGCGCCGCGCGGCAGTCGCCGATGTTCCCCGCGAACAATTCCGAGAGCTCCCGCGCCTGCTTTTTGTCAACGCCGCCGTCAAGCAGCGCCTGCTCGCAGTCCTTTATCGGCGTGTTCGGCACTTCAAACTCCGTCACGCGGGACATTATCGTTTCGGGTATAAGCCCCGTGTTCTCGCACGTGAAAATGAACCGCAGATACTCGTCGGGCTCTTCGATAAGCTTCAGGAGCATTTGGTAATGCTCGGGGCGCATCGTGTCGCAGTCCTCAAAAACGTAGACCTTGAACTCGCCGTCGTTCGGTCTTACAACGGTATCGCGCAGCACCTCGCGGAACGGGTCCATTAAATACGTCCCGCCGCACGCTTTTTTAACGAAGATAACGTCCGGGTGCGTGTCGTTTTCGATATTTCGGCAGTCGGCGCACTCGCCGCACGCGCCGCTTTGGCACAGGATAAGCTCCGACGCGTATTTCGCGAGGGTTTTCCTCCCCGAGCCGCTCTGCCCCGAAAACAGCATCGCGTGGGGCAAGCGCCCTTTGGCGGCGATGTCGTCCAGCCGCGATTTTAACTCGTCTTTTCCGTACAGCTTCATACACTTGCTCCTAAATTCCTCGCGGGGAGTTGAGTTTGCCGCGAATCAAACCTTTTCAAACCGCTCTATATTCGTAACAAACACCGTAGCGCCGCCGACCGTTACCTCAACGGGATAGGACGTGTACGCGCCCGCGGTGCTTGAGCTCAGCGACGCGGAATTCGGCACGAACTGCTGCCTCTTGTGCGAGTGCGCCTTGATTATTTCAAGTATCTCGTCCACACGCTCATCCTCGGCGCAGATCATAAACGTCGTATTTCCCGCCATAAGAAACCCTCCCGACGACGCGAGCTTTGTCGTCTGGATCCCGTTTTTCGTAAGCGCCGACTGCACTGCGTGGCTGTCGTCGTTGTTGATTATCGCGAACATCAGTTTCATAATACCTTCTCCTGTTTTGGTATTTCTCCCCCTCCGGGGAGAAATACAGTTATCCATTATACATCAATAATATTATACTACAAACTCCCCCAAATTGCAATAGTTTTCGCAAAATGGGGGCGTTTTGTTAGCATAAACTAACGATTTCGTGGTCAAAATACACAAAAATGAGAATAAATTTTGTAGGCTTTGTTACTTGATTTTTTCGGAAAATATGTTAAAATAATTATAGGACTATGGTTCACCAATACATATAGGAGGTAAACTGCTATGGCTTATCAGATCACCGACGAGTGCATTTCCTGCGGCGCTTGCGCCGATGCTTGCCCGGCTTCCGCGATTTCCGAGGGCGACGGCAAGTACGTTATCGACGAGGGCGCATGCATCGACTGCGGCGCGTGTGCGGGCACCTGCCCTGTAAGCGCTCCCCAGGCTAAGTAATTCAACAAAAACGGCGCTTGGATTTTCCGGGCGCTGTTTTATTTTGTTATTTTAGCAAGAAAAATCCCCCGCGAGCCGTGCGCCCGCGGGGGTTTAGTTCTGTTGCGTACTTAAAATTACCCGATAATTTCGCATAAGCGATTTCTCTGAAGTTAAAGCAACGCCTTAACCGGCAGTTTTACCGAACCGACACTGTGAACCTGAACGCCTTAACGCTCGGCTTACTGTTTCGCGTCAAGCTGAATACCGATTTCCTGCGTTAGTTTTCCGCACGCGAGACCCGCCTGAGTGCAAGCCCGCATTCCGCCGTGCGGCGGCGGTTGCTCGTTCAACAAAACCCGCATTGATCCCCTCACGCTCTGCCCCGCGCCTTGCCCTTTCCGAGGGACTTTTCGGAAAGGCTGTGACAGCTGAAAACCCGAAAGATTTTCGGCGCTTTATAAGCACGAGCTTTTCTCGGCTTCGTTTATCGAACTCGCCTATGGGGAGAATTCCCCACTTATATTTTAACTCATTTTCCGCAAAATGTCAAGAGGTTTCTGCCGAAAGCAAGAAAAAAATTTTAGAGTCAAGGGAGCACCAAAC
>JAIDPG010000004.1 GCA_029062865.1 Oscillospiraceae bacterium | reverse complement strand
ATTTACACAAAGGTGAGCGGGGAAGTGGAGCGCTGCAATTTCGGCTATTTTGACGACCCGAATATCGTGACTCTAAACAGCGGCGCGCAGCTCAGAAACCTCACCGAGGAAGACAACGACGATCTGCTTGACATCAGCGAGGAGCTCCCGTGGGACGAGCTCGAAATAGACCCGGACGAGCCGCTTGTGCTGATTTATCACACGCACACCTGCGAGAGCTTTATGCCGTTCGGGTACGTTTACGACGAGGATTATCCCGTGCGCTCGGTCGACTGCTCGAAAAACATCACGGCGGTCGGAGACGCGATCTGCGAGGCGCTGTCAAGACGCGGGATCTCCAGCGTCCACGACTGCACAGTCAACGACGATCCGATGTTCACGGGCGCGTACTATCGCTCCGCGGATTCGATGCTGGAAATTCTCGAGGAATACCCAAGTATCGTTATTGCGATAGATATTCACCGCGACGGCATAATAAACGCCGACGGTTCGATAACCGCGCCGATTGCCGACATAAACGGAAAAACCGCCGCGCAGTTTATGATAATCACGGGCTGCGACAGCGATGACACGCCGCTGCCGGATTACCGCGAGAATCTCAAGCTCGCGTGCCTTATCCAGAACGCCGCCGAGGACGCTTACCCAAGCCTCGCCCGCCCGATAATGTTTGATTACCGAAGCTACAACCAGCCGCTTTTTGAGGGCAATTTGCTTATCGAGATAGGCAGTCAAGCGAATACATTTGAAGAAGCGGAGTATTGCGGGGAATTGCTTGGAAACTCTATTGCGAAGGCGCTATTTAACATATAAAAGGAGCCGTCTTTTGTCATTACGTTTCATAAGAAATTGCGTGGTCGAATGTTTTCGCTCGACCACGCAATACTTCTATATCGCCCGCTCCATAAAGCGTAGGGATTTTGGCTTACTGCGCGAAGTAAAAACGCGCCATCGCGAAGAGCTGAAGGCGAGCCCGAAGGGCGGAGTCTGAAGCCTTTGCGGTCTGCAAAAAAACTCCCCTCGGCGAAGCCGAGGGGAGTTTTGCTGACTGGCGGAAGCGGTGGGATTCGAACCCAC
>JAIDPG010000039.1 GCA_029062865.1 Oscillospiraceae bacterium | reverse complement strand
GTTGAGTACATCGAACACGTCGGGGAGGTGGAACCTGTCTGTTTCAAGATACTTGTTAAGGTCGTCGTAAACCTTGCCCGAACCCTCGGAGGTGGTTACGGTAAGGTCGGGGTTATACGCGCGCAGACATTCCTTCAAGCCGCCCGGGTTCGGATAAAACGCGCCGTCAAATCCGCGGGAAGCCGAGAACTCAAACGGGCTGCGTCCGTGTGACAGAATAACATTGTTCTGTCTGAAATACTGCATAATGCTCTTAAACGTAACGTTAAAAGCGAAAATGTTGGTGTTGTGGAACTCGTCCGATTTCGCGAGGCAGGGCGTAAGTCCCACAAGAATATCCTTGTTGCCAAGATATTTTCTAACGTAAATTCCCGCGCAGAGCAAGGGAGAATGAACGGGGGAGAGCGACGGAATAAGCTGCGGCTTATGCTTTTCGGCATAGTTTACAATAGCGGCACAAGGCTGCGAAATAAGCTTACTGTCCGGGTGCTGTTTAAGATATTCGATATGCATATATGTACAAATATCCGCGCCGAACGCACCGTCGTATATATCCTTAACGCCAAGGTCCTTAAACCACTGCAAAACATGTCTCCACTCGCCGTCCATAGACGATTTGATAGCGGGCGCGACAACAAACGAAACATTGCTTGATTTGATAAGGTCGAGAACCTTATCAAGATCGTCGTCGTAATATCTCGCGCCGTGCGGGCAAACCTTCACACATTCACCGCACTGGATACAGTCATCGTTATTTACCGTAACGATATCATCGTGCGACGTGTTTGCGCTTGGGATAGGGCAGGAGCGGATACAAGAGTTGCACCCTATGCATTTATCTTCGCGAACGTGAACCATAGTTAATTAACCTCCGAATAACTTTGGATTAAAAATGCGGCTAGCCCTTATGTAATCATACATTTGATAGGGTCTGCGCGCAAATTAAAAACAGGATCAAAAAAACAATCCATAGTCCCATATATATTATACAGATTTTTTGCAATTAAATCAAGCGACTTTTTTTACAACATTTCGCGGGTTAAATTGTGCAATTTAAACAATAAAAACCTTGTATTTTTTGATTTTATCGAATTAAAAATTGTTAATTGTTTACAAAAAATGAAAAATATCAATATTTAATTAAAATGCCGTAACCCAATCAAGCCCTCGCGGTAAACCGAGGGCTTAAAAATATGGAATTTTCCGGTAATTCTATGCGGGACTAGAAAATCGAAGCAAGAAGCGCCGCGGAAACAATATTGCCCTCCGCGTAGAAGTCCTTGGATTCAAGCAGCTTCGCGAGGGTAAGCTTGCCGTTTGCGAACGCCATAGCGTTTGCGAAGCTCAGCGACACTCTGAAATCCTTTGCGTCATAGGAGTGGGGCATAACTGTTGCCTTGCCGCCCTTGATTTCGATGTACATTTTCTGATTGGAGCCGTCTTCAAAGCCCCACACCTCGATGTCAACCGCAACATCGGTCTTGACAGCCGCAGCCTTGGACTTAACGATCTTCTTCTCAACGAGCTTGCAGATATTATCCACAGTAATGGGCTTTGCCTTCTTAACAGCCTTCTTAGCGGGAGCCTTCTTTGCAGCGGGCTTCTTTGCCGCAGTCTTTGTGGTTTTCTTTGCCGCGGGCTTAGCAGCGGTCTTAGAAGCAGCCTTCTTTGCCGCGGGTTTAGCGGCAGTCTTGGGAGCGGCTTTCTTAGCCGCGGGTTTAGTGGTGGACTTAGCAGCCGTGGGCTTTGCAGCGGTTGATTTCTTTTCTGTTTCTTTCATAATGTGATCCTTTCAAGCTTTCACAAATACAATTGAGCGAACGCGGTCGATAAAGCGGTCGGAGCGTGGTCTGATAATCTACGAATATCAAGGAAAACGAACACGTCTTCCGATAACAATCGGCTGATTAAACAACCAAAAGCCCCGGTCAAATTTGCCGCCGCGAAACTCTCTAAATATATAATACCACATATTTCCCAAAAATTCAACAGTTTTTCAACATTTTTTATATATGTTGGTTTTTTAAAATTGCAGATTCGTATTTTCGAGTGAAATTTATCCGTTCTCCGAAAAATTCTCTTGACATTTTTCTAAAATTAGTGTATACTGATTATAATCGGATTTATGCGGAAGCGTTGGATATAGATTGCGTATAATATAGCAAGTTTCGCGAAATTTACTAGGCTAAATCCGGTGGCAAGGATATGATTTCTTACCAACTTTGGTGAGGAATGGATTATAGTGCAATTCTGTAAAATGGTTTGTGTTGATTTGACAATACTCAAAACAAAAGTTACAAATTCTATGTATAAAAACAAGGACAGCAAAAGAGTTTGATAACAAAATAGTCAATTTTCCTTGTGGAATTAACAGGGTGATGTACGGCGGGGCGGTTCAGAGCCATACAGCGGACAAACATCGGACAGACAACACCACTATAAAAATTGCAGAAATTGCGTAAAATGGAAATTTTACGCAATTCGATAGAGGCAAAAAGGAGGATCATAACATTATGGCTAACACAACAACCAACAAATACGACGGCGCGCCCGGGCTTATTCGGGACTTTATTTTCTACGAGCAGATCGTCAAGGGGCGCTCGGAGCTTACCGTTAAAAATTATTATACAGACCTGCGGACGTTTTTTCGATTTTACAAGATCCATAACGGACGCGCTGACAGTAATCCCGACGCGTTTTCTAAAATCGACATCTCCGATATTACGGACGAGGACATTTGCTCCGTCGGACTTGATACCGCACAGCAGTTCCTCATTTATATAAAGGACGTGCGCAAAAACGAGCAAAAGGCACGATACCGCAAGGGCGTTACGATGAGGCAATTCTATAAGTTTCTGACGAACAACAAGCACCTGTTTGACGTTAGCCCCATGGCTAATCTCGAGCTGCCGTCACCGAAGCCCGCGCTCCCGAAGTTTTTGACGCTTGAGCAGGCGCTGGAGATGCTCTCGCACATAGACACGTCAGATCAAAAGCGCGATTACTGCATCGTCGTGTTCTTTCTTAACTGCGGAATGCGTCTGAGCGAGCTTGTGGGTATCAATATTAAAGATATTCGCAAAACCACGGGCTCCGACGGCGCAGAAATTTACAGCTTAAAGGTCCTCGGCAAGGGCAATAAAGAGCGCATTGTGTACCTCAACGATGCGTGCGTTGCAGCCTTTATCGAATACGTCGCGCCCGACGAAACCGACCCGGATATCCGCGCCGCGGCGGGCCGACGCGATATGTCCGCTAAGACCGACGCGCTGTTTATCAGCAGCCGCCGCACGCGAATATCAAACCGCCGCGTTCAGCAGATCGTCGACGAATGCTTCAAGAGCTGCGGGCTTGATAATATGGGGTTTTCGGTTCACAAGCTCCGCCATTCAGCCGCGACTTTGATGTATCAGAACGGCGTGGACGTCCGCGTTCTGAAGGACGTTCTCGGGCACGAAAATCTCAACACAACGCAGATTTACACTCACGTATCAAACTCGCAAATGGAAAACGCTATGAAGAACAATCCGCTCGCCAGAGTCAAGCCAAAAAAAGCCGACAATTCCGATAATGACGCGTAATTATGATTTTTGTTAATTTTGCACAATAATGCTAGGTAGCGTTCGATTATCGAAAATATTCAGAAGCTACGTTTCGCTCACTGAAAACGGGCATATTTTCAAGCCTTGTGTGTTTAAATACCGAATATGAAATATAATCCCAAAAAGCTTGAAAATTCTGGTTTGAACCGCTAATTTTTAGCACACATTGTGCATTTTGTATAAAATTTAAATAAATTTTGTGCGTTATTGTACATATAATTTGTGCAAAAATATCTTGACGATTTGTGTATATTGTGGTATAATTTATGTATGCACTATGGGCGTTTATATATTATGTGCAATATGTGCAAATTTCGGAAGAATGAAAAGGGGTTTAATACTAATGTTACACACTCTGAAGGCCAAGATTCTTGTCAGGATCTTGATCACGATTTTGAGCGGCGTTATCGCGATAGGCGTTGTCAGCGGCGTTTTGAGCTATACAAGCTCGGTCGATACGCTCAGACAAACGATGTCCGAGATCGCGCGGCAGGCAGACGGCCGTTTCTCAAACAGATTGAATATCACGAAGTCGATTGTGACGGAGCTTGGATTGGATTACAGATTTTCAGACGGCACTTCCACAACCGAGGACAAACTTACCGTTCTTGCGAGCAGAGCTCATCAATACGAGGCCGTAGATTACGGCTTTATTGACAAGGATGGTTTTACGCACAATGCTTCAAACGAGAGCTCGGACTTTAAGCAGAGCCCGTACTACGCACGTGTTATAGGCGGTGAGTCGTTCATTACCGTTCCTTCGCAGACTAACGGCGAATGGAGAATGTACGTAATGGCTCCCATAAGAGAGGGCGGTATGGACGAAGGCGCTGTTGTCGGTGCTGTTTACCTCGCGCTCCCCGGCGACTACATCTCGAATCTTATGGGCAACCTCAAGGTTGGCGATACCGGTATCTCTTACGTTATTGACGGTGAGGGTACATATATCGGTCACCTTGACTTTGATTCTTATGTCGCTAACCAGACAAACTATATTATGAATCCCACACCGGACACGCAAGTGGCTGCGAGCCTTCAGAAAGAGGCTCTCGATCACTTCAAGATCTCCGATGAGGTAATCTTTAAAGAGTACAAGATGTATGGTACCAAAAAGTTCGGCGTGTTTACGCAGCTCGACGGCACCGACTGGACGCTCATCATCACCACCGAGGTAAGCGAGTGGCTTGACGAAACGTATAATTGCATCTTCATTATCGCAGGTATCGCGGTAGTTCTCGTGATTGTTGCGACTTGCATCTGCATCGCGTTGGCGAACTCCATTGTAAACCCGATCAAAAAGACACTTACCGTTATGAAGGCTGTTGCCGACGGCAAGCTGAACGTAACTATCGACCACATCGCGAAGGACGAGACCGGACAGCTCGCGGTTGCTATCAACGGCACGATCGCTTCGCTTAACAGCTACGTTGGTGAGATCTCGAGAATTGCGAAGGAGATTGCGGCGGGTAACTTCGATGTTCACCAGCGCATCGAATTCAGAGGCGACTTCGAGCACATCATCGACGCTTTGAACAACATCACCGACCAGCTCAGCGAGACGATGGAGCAGATCGACATTGCGGCTTCGCAGGTAAATCAGGGCGCGACCCAGATCTCCGACGGCGCTACTTCCCTCGCTTCGGGTACTACCGAGCAGGCTTCCTCCATTGAAGAGCTCGCAAGCATTATCGCAACCCTTAACGATAAGGTAGCTTTGAACGCTACAAACGCGGCTGACGCTAACCAGAAGGCTGCGCTTGCCGGCAAGAAGATCGATCAGTCCAACGAGCACATGCAGGATATGATCGTGGCAATGAACAACATCTCCGAGAAGTCCAACGAGATCAGCAACATCATCAAGACGATCGAGGACATCTCGTTCCAGACCAACATTCTCGCGCTTAACGCGGCTATCGAGGCGGCGAGAGCAGGCGCTTCCGGTAAGGGCTTCGCGGTAGTTGCGGACGAGGTTCGCAACCTTGCTTCCAAGAGCGCGGAGGCTGCGCAGAGCACCACCGAGCTTATCCAGCAGAGCATTGAGGCTGTTGAAAGCGGCTCCGAGATTGCTAATGAGACCGCAGAGGCACTCAGCGCTTCCGTTGAGGTTACAAACCAGACAGTCAAGCTCATTGACGAGATCTCCGCGGCTTCTAAGGAGCAGGCTTCGATGATCGAGCAGGTAAACGTCGGCGTAGATCAGATCAGCTCCGTTGTACAGACAAACGCTGCAACCGCAGAGCAGTCCGCAGCTTCCAGCGAGGAGCTCAACGGTCAGGCGGCAGAGCTCCAGAACCTCACAAGCAAATTCATTCTCAAGAAAAAGCACTAATAATATATCTTATCCCCGCCGTTTTGGCGGGGATAATTTTTTATTACGCAAGCCCTTGAAATTTGCCTCAAAATATGGTAAAATATTTATATATGTGTGGAGGTTAGTAAAATATGGAAAAAGTTACTGTAAAAGTCCGCGAGGGCTATGATATTCTTATAGATAATGGAATTCTCGACAAGTGCGGCGAGCTTATCAAAGCAGTAAAGCCGACAGGAAAATGCGCCGTTATCACGGACGACAACGTTGACGGCTTTTATGGGGCGCGTGTGATGAAGTCGCTTGAGGCGGCGGGAATTGAGGCGGCAAAGTACGTTTTCCCGCACGGGGAGGCTTCCAAAAACCACTCTACCCTGCTCGGGATCTACGATTTTCTCGCGGAGAAAGGCTTCACGCGGTCGGATTACATCGCGGCGCTGGGCGGCGGAGTTGTCGGCGATACGGCGGGCTTCGCAGCGGCGACTTATATGCGCGGCATCGATTTCGTGCAGATTCCGACTACCGGCATCTCGCAGTCGGACAGCTCCGTGGGCGGCAAGACTGCGGTGGATATCGCCGGCGGGAAAAATCTTGTCGGGGCGTTCCACCAGCCGCGGCTCGTCATCTGCGATACCGAAACGCTCTCGACGCTCACAGATGAATTCTTCGCGGACGGTATGGCTGAGATCGTTAAGCACGGAATGATAAAATCTGCGCAGCTTTTTGAGATACTCTCAAACGGCGATATTAAGGGAAATCTCGTAGAAATTATGAAGCAAAACGTCACAATAAAGGGCAAGGTCGTTGAGAACGACGAGCGCGAAAAGGGCGAGCGTATGCTGCTGAATTTCGGGCACACCCTCGGACACGCTTTGGAAAAGTATTACGGCTTCAAAAAGCTCTCGCACGGTTATGCGATCTCTATCGGAATGAGCACGTTTACTCACATTGCCGAGCGCCGCGGAATGTGCAGTGCCGGCGTTGCGGACAAGCTGGACGCGCTGCTCGAAAAATGCGGGCTCCCGACAACCGACCCCGCGCCGCTTCACGAGCTGTTCAAAATATCGCTCGGCGACAAAAAGCACCTTGCGAGCGGCATGAATATCGTCATCTGCCCGGAGATCGGCAAGAGCGAGGTCGTTAAAATGTCGGTTGACGAGTACGAAAAATTCCTTCAGAGTTAAGGAGCGCTTATGGACATAAAAATCACGCCGAAAAAGCTCCGCGGGCGCGTTGAAGTTCCGCCGTCGAAGAGCGTCGCGCACCGAATGATAATCGCCGCCGCGCTTGCCGAGGGCGCGTCAACGATCTCCAACCTCTCCCCTTCCGTCGATATTCTGTCGACGATTGACTGTATGCGCGCGCTTGGCGCGGAAATCAGCTTTGAGGCAGATACCGCGGTAATCAAAGGAATTGCGAGAATTCCCGACAAAGCCGTGCTGAACTGCAACGAATCCGGCTCAACAATGCGGTTTTTAATTCCCGTGGCTTGCGCGCTCGGAGTGAACGCGCGGTTTATCGGCAGCGGAAAGCTCCCGCAGCGCCCGATCACGCCGTTTGTCGAGGAGTTCCCGAAGCACGGAATTACGTTTGACTTTGAGGAAGCGGGCGCTTCCCTGCCCTGCTCCGTTTCGGGAAAGCTGACGTCCGGACGCTTTGAGATCGACGGCGGGCTTTCGTCGCAGTTTATCACGGGGCTTCTTTTCGCGCTGCCGCTTCTCGACGGCGACAGCGAGATTTCTCTTACTACGGCGCTGAATTCTCGACCGTACGTTGACATTACGCTCGGCGTTCTTCGGGATTTCGGCGTTAATGTCACCGAAACGGAAAGCGGCTATTTTATCAAGGGAAATCAGCGCTTTAAGGCGTTTTCGGGGAATGTTGAGGGCGATTACTCCCAGGCGGCGTTTTTCCGCGTCGCGAATTCGCTTGGCTCCGAGCTGGAAATTATCGGGCTCTCTGAAAGCTCGCTGCAGGGCGACCGCATCATAATGGACATCTGCGACAAATTCGACAAAAGCCGTGAGCCCTTTGAGATCGACGGCGCAGACATTCCCGATTTAGTTCCGATACTCACCGTGCTCGCGTGCTTCTGCAGGGGTACGAACAGGATAACTAATGTCGCGCGGCTTCGCTTCAAGGAAAGCGACAGGCTGAACGTCCCCGCGGAGTGTCTGAACGCTATCGGGGGAAAGGTCACGGTCGGCGAAGATTTTATTGAGATTGAGGGCGTTGAGAGTCTCCGCGGCGGGGAGATAGACGGACACAACGACCACCGCATACCGATGTCGCTTGCTGTCGCGGCGACAATGTGCGAAAATCCGCTTGTTATCCGCGGCGCGGAGTGCGTCAGAAAATCGTTCCCGGATTTCTTTGATGTTTACAGAGCACTTGGCGGCGACGCGGAGGAAGTATGATAATACGCGAATGTGAGGCGTCGGACGTAAAATGCGTGTTTGAGCTTATACAACATGAGCTTGGCTATTCGGAGATTACCGAAAACGAAGTCGCCGAAAGACTTGAAAGAATGAACGCGCTTGATGATTACAGCGTTCTTGTCTCCGAAATTGACGGGAAGATCTGCGGCTTCATTTCAATGGTAAGGGAGATCTCACTTGAGATAAACGGAGAGCTTCTGCGTATACTCGGATTAGCCGTAAAAGCCGAGTATCAAAGAAAAGGCATCGGAGCGGCTTTGCTTAAAAAAGCAGAAGAAATTGCGGCTGAACGGAAAATGACACTTATTACCTTAAGCAGCAATTTTAAGCGCCCGGAGGCGCATAAATTCTATGAAAGTCAAGGCTATTTAAAAACGTCCTATACGTTTAAGAAATTTATGAGGTGATTTTATGGCAATTGATAGATATGACTGGCATTATGATACTGCGGAGGAGGCTTACCGCGAGCGCAATGGCATTACAGGAGAGCTTACCGATGAGCAATCGGACGAGGTGTGCCTCTATGCGGCGGATCACATCGGCCTGTTTTTGCGGTGGGTCATCGAAAACCACTTTGAGGGCGAGGAGAGCGACCACGACGGCTGCGAGCTTGTCCGCAGCGGCGAGATAAGCGGCGCGAAGTATCTTCTGGATTACTGCGACGGGAAATTCTGGGACGTTGATATCTGCGACGAAATAAAGCCGTTTGTCGCCGAATATTACGAATCCGACGACAAGAGTCGACCGTATCAGTATTTCGTCGATTTGGTAGCCGCGCTCGGCGAGGAAGCGATTTATCAGACTATCTCGGGCGACAATGAATACAACGCCTTGAAGCCGTTTATCGACCGCGCTTACAAGGGAATTACAAAACAGGAGAAATAATATGTCATCTAGCTTTAACGGCGGGGTAAAATTCTCGCTTTTTGGGGAAAGCCACGGCAAGGGAATCGGCGTGGTCATAGACAACCTTCCGGCGGGAGAACAGCTTAATGTTGAGAAGATCGGGGAGTTTATGGCACGCCGCGCTCCGAAAAAGGACGGCACGTCCACAATGCGCAGCGAAAAGGATATTCCCGATATCTTATCGGGGATTTACGAGGGTAAAACCACGGGCACACCTCTCGCTGCGGTGATTTTCAATCAGGATCAGCACTCCGCAGATTATGGGAACATCTCTCATATTGCGCGCCCCGCGCACGCGGATCACACGGGATTTCTGCGCTATAACGGAGCGAACGACCCGCGCGGCGGCGGGCATTTCTCCGGGAGGATTACTGCGCCGCTTTGCTTTGCGGGGGCGGTCTGCGGGCAAATCTTAAGCTCCCGCGGTATCACGACCGGCGCTCACATTCTATCGATCAAAGGAGTACGCGATGATGTTTTCGATCCCGTAAGCGTAACAGCAAATCAACTTGAAACGGTAAAAAAACGCCTTTTCCCAACCATATCGGAAAACGCCGAGGCGAAGATGCGCGAGGTTATCGCGAGCGCCCGCGAGAGCCTTGACAGCGTCGGCGGGGTTGTGGAGTGCGCGGCAGTCGGGTTTCCCGCGGGCGTGGGCTCGCCGATGCTTGACGGCCTGGAGAATATCATCTCGCGGCTTGTGTTCGCTATCCCCGCGGTGAAGGGGATAGAATTCGGAAACGGTTTTGAGTGCGCAGATCTTTTCGGGAGCGAAAACAACGATGAGTTCGCGATCAAAGACGGAAAGATCGTCACGAAAACGAACAACCACGGTGGAATTCTCGGCGGGATAAGCTCGGGAATGCCTATCGTTTTCAGAGCCGCGTTCAAGCCCACGCCGTCGATCTCGCGCCCGCAGAACAGCGTGGATTTCAAGACGATGACGGAGGAGGAGCTTGTCATCAAGGGCAGGCACGATCCCTGCGTGGTGCCGCGCGCCGTGCCGTGTGTTGAGGCGGCGCTTAACATCGCGCTGCTCTCCGCGCTGCTTGAAAATCCGTCTATACCGGAGGTGTGAGCGTGGAAATTCCGAGAATTCGCATTGACGACGTTGACGATATTTGCGTCCTTATCTGCTATCTGATTTATTCGCTCGGCTGCCCGCTTTCAAAAAGCCAACTTTGCGAGATCACCTCGTTTGAGGACGCGGTGAATTTCTTTGATTTGACAAACGCGCTCGAAAAGGTTCGAGGGCATCTTTGCCTTGATACCGACGTTGACGGCGAAACGGTTTTCGCGAACACGCCGACCGGCATAAAAGCGGCGCGGGACTTAGGCGCTTCCCTGCCGCTTTCGATCCGCGAGAAGCTGTTCAGCGAGGCGGTGCGCGTTTACACCCGCGACGCGATGAAGAAAAAGGGCTCGTTTTTGTCCGTACGGTACATCAAAAACGCCGACGACACCTGCACGATCGGCATTACGATTATGGACGAGGCGACGGCGCGGAAGAAATACTATGTCGAGCTTTCGGCTGAAAGCGAGCAGGACGCGGACATTATCAAGCACAAAATAAAAAGCGACGGCAGGGGCTTTGCGAAAATGCTTGACGAATATTTCGGGAAATAACGAATGTACACACTCACGAAAACGCATTTCTACGGTTCGGACGCGTTCAGAATTGAGTTCGACGAATGGGAATGTTTCAGCTCGTTCGGACCGTTCTTCGATATTTTAGCGCGCTACGCCGAAGAGTCCGGGATTTCTCCCACAAGAGTTCAGCTTGTCTATCAATATCGGTTTACAGAGGAAGGTCGAACAATCCAGTTTTACTGGGACGCGAACTCCTACGTTTATGTTTTCGATATTCCGTACTTTATGTATCAAAAGGTCTGCTTGCGTTTGCGGAAAATCTGCGCAGATCTTAACCGCGGAATTCTCGAGAAAAAACGCGATGAGTCCCGCGTTCTCCCTGCAAGCGCTGTCAAAAGCGAATACGAGTGCGCTTCGTTTATTCTTCTCAGAGGCAGCAACTTTTTTGAGATAATTATTGACGGCAGCGAGCCCTTCAACCCGCGCGGCTCTTTCTTTGATATTCTCGACGGTTACGCGGCTGAAACAGGGATAAAGCCCAAAACAGTCCCGCGGCTTTTCAACTACCTCTTCCCCGAGGGGGATTTCAACCTCCAATTTGAGTGGGACAAAAACTCGTGCGTTTATGTTTATTATATCCCGCCGGAACATTATCGGGAGATGTACGGCAGATTGAAAAAAATCTGCGCCGATCTTAACCGCAAAATCAACGAGAAATTGAACAATGAGCGAAAATACAGAACAATCGACCGCGAGCCGCCGCCCGGCTACTAAAACAAATCCCCTCGCCGCAGCGAGGGGATTTGTTGTGATTATTATTCACCGCAATGCTCGCAGTCGTGCTTTTGCGCAAACTGCTCCGGGTCATATTCGATACCGTTTTTGTCGTAGTAATCCTTTACAGCCGCCTTGACCGCCTCCTCGGCGAGAACCGAACAGTGGAGCTTGTGCGCCGGGAGCCCGTCAAGCGCCTCAACGACTGCCTTATTCGTGAGCTCCAAAGCCTGCGAAAGCGGCTTGCCCTTTATCATCTCCGTCGCCATTGATGAGCTCGCGATAGCCGAGCCGCACCCGAACGTGCTGAACTTCACATCGGTGATAATGTCATTTTCGATTTTCAGAAAGATCTTCATAATATCGCCGCACTTCGCGTTGCCGACCTCGCCGATGCCGTCCGCGTCGTCCATTTTGCCAACGTTGCGCGGGTTCGTAAAATGATCCATAACCTTTTCACTGTATAACATATTTTCTCTTTCCCTCCTGTAGATCCTGCCAAACGGGCGAAATGTTTCGCAGATATTCTACTACCTCTTTCACCGATTTGATTATATACTCGACTTGCTCAGGCGTGTTTTCTTCTGAAAGCGTCAAGCGAAGCGAACCGTGCGCTACCTCATGCGGTCTGCCGATAGCCAGCAGCACGTGGCTTGGGTCAAGCGAGCCCGACGTGCACGCCGAGCCCGACGACGCGCAAATCCCCTTTGCGTCGAGCAGCAGCAAAAGGCTCTCGCCCTCGATGCCCTCAAAGCACATATTCACGCTTCCGGGGAGGCGGTTTGTTTTCGCGCCGTTCAGGATAGAATGCGAAATCTCCGACAAGCCCTCGATAAGCCTGTCGCGCATTGCAATGAGCTTCGGCGTGTTATCGTTGATTTTAGAGACTGCCTCGGAAAGCGCCGCCGCCATTGACGCTATCCCCGCGATGTTCTCCGTGCCGGCGCGTCTGCCGCGCTCCTGCGCGCCGCCCTCGATAAGCGTCGACGGAAACAGCCGTTTGTTTACGTAAAGCGCCCCCACGCCCTTCGGACCGTGGAACTTATGCGCCGAAAGCGACAGCATATCGCAGTCTATCTCGTGAACGTCAAGCGGGATATGCCCGATCGCCTGAACCGCGTCCGTGTGGAACAGCACTCCCCTTTCGCGGCAAACCGCCGCGATTTCCTTTATCGGCATCAGCGTGCCGATCTCGTTATTAGCCGCCATTATCGTCACGAGCGCGGTGTCCTCGCGTATAGCGTTTTTTACTTGCTCGGCGGTGATGTTACCCTACACGTCGCCTTCCAGCAGCTCTATCTCAAAGCCCTGCTTCTCGAGCCTTCGCAGCGCGTGCAAAACCGCATGATGCTCGGTCTTTTGGGAGATGATGTGCTTTTTGCCCCTTAACTCCCCTCGCTCCGCTCCGGTAAGAAGCGCCTGATTATCCGCTTCGCTGCCGCCCGATGTGAAGAAAATCTCCCGCGGCTCCGCTCCTATCGCCTTTGCAACGTCCTCGCGCGCTTTTACAAGAGCCTCCTGCGCGAGCTGTCCAACCGTGTGCAGCGACGACGGGTTACCGTAGCACTTATCAAGGTACGGTATCATCGCGTCAATAGCGGCTCCGCTCATTTTTGTAGTCGCGGCGTTGTCGACATATATAATGTCCATTGTATCACCTCTCTATCGGTATTATTATACCTCTCTCTTATACCCATCTCCGAGCCCA
>JAIDPG010000386.1 GCA_029062865.1 Oscillospiraceae bacterium | reverse complement strand
CATAAGGTTCTCCCCGCCTGCGGCGGGGAGAACCGCGGGTTTAAGCAGCTTTCCCCGCCGCCGGCGGGGAAAATTGCATTGAATAAGGAAGTATAAACTATGACAAAGCTTGAGGTCTTGCGAAAATATTTCGGGCATAAGGCGTTCCGCGGGGGACAAGAGCCGCTTGTCGACTGCATTCTCGGCGGCGGGGACTGCCTGGGCGTAATGCCAACGGGCGCGGGTAAATCCGTGTGCTTTCAGGTGCCCGCGCTGATGCTCGGCGGCACGACGATCGTCATCTCGCCGCTTATTTCGCTTATGCAGGATCAGGTGACATCACTCGTCCAGAACGGCGTTGAAGCCGCCTGCATCAATAGCACGATGAGCACGGCTGAGTATTTCGAGGTGTGCCGGATGGCGGAGCAGGGGAGTCTGAAGCTGCTCTACGTCGCGCCCGAGCGCCTTGAGACCGAGGGCTTTGTAAGCCTCTGTTCTCGGCTTGAAATACCGCTCGTGGCAGTAGACGAGGCGCACTGCGTTTCGCATTGGGGGCAGGATTTCCGCCCCGCGTATCTTTCGATAAACAAGTTCGTGCGAAGCCTGAAAAAACGCCCGATCCTCGCAGCGTTTACGGCGACGGCAACGGACGTTGTAAAGGACGACATTATTCGCCTGCTGGGGCTGCGCGAGCCGCTCTCCCTCACAACGGGCTTCGACCGCCCGAATTTGTATTTCGAGGTGCGCGAGCCCGACGACAAGGAAATCGAGCTTCTTGATATCCTCCGCGAGCGCTCCGGGAGCACGATCGTCTACTGCTCGACAAGAAAGAACGTCGAGAAGGTCGCCGAGATACTGAAGCGCAACGGAATTTCCGCGGGCGGCTATCACGCGGGAATGTCAAAGGACGAGCGCGCCGGGATACAGGATGACTTTATTTACGACAGGCTTGACGTGATAGTCGCGACAAACG
The DNA here is from genome assembly GCA_029062865.1 of Oscillospiraceae bacterium. Classification (GTDB taxonomy): domain Bacteria; phylum Bacillota; class Clostridia; order Oscillospirales; family Ruminococcaceae; genus CAG-115. The sequence continues at coordinate 1,015 of JAIDPG010000386.1, read as the reverse complement.
CGTTCGGAATGGGCATAGACAAGTCCAATGTGTCGCTCGTCGTGCATTTCAATATGCCCAAGGATCTTGAGAGCTATTACCAGGAGGCGGGCAGAGCCGGGCGCGACGGAGGCGCGGCGCGCTGCATAATGCTTTACGGCTACGACGATGTGAAGCTCGCAGAGTTTATGATAAACGCGGGGCACGATGACGAGAATATTTCGCCGAGGGAGCGAAACGAGCTCCTCTCGCGGGATTTCAAGCGCCTTCGCGTAATGCAGAGCTTCGCGAAAACGCGCGGCTGCCTGCGAGAGTTTATCCTGAATTATTTCGGCGAGCAGACCGCTCAAAACTCTAATGGCTGCGGAAACTGCGGAAATTGCGCCGCGGGCTTCGACACGGTGGACGTGACCGTCGAGGCGCAGAAGATACTTTCGTGCATTTATCGGCTAAAACAGCGAAATTTTCCGTTAGGTCGGACGAATGTTGTGAAGATACTTCTTGGCAGTGAGGATAAAAAGCTTGCAGATTGGGGAATGACCTCCCTGTCTACATACGGAATAATGCGCGGTGAAAGCAGCGCGAGGCTTCGCGAGATCATGGATCGGCTTGAAGCGGAGGGCTATTTCGAGGTGAGCGGAGAGCACCGCGTCTGCGTGCTCACTCCGAAAGCGGACGAGTTCATCAAATCGAAGCAGCGGTTTATAATTCACATTTCCAAGAAAATTGCGCAAAAAAGTGAGAAGGCGCTCAAGAAGGCAGCCATTAAGGCGTACGATCAGCACCAAAATCCCGAGCTGTTCGAGCGCCTGCGGGAGCTCCGCAAAAAGCAGGCGACCGCCCTCGGAGTGCCGCCCTACGTCGTTTTCTCGGATTCCGCGCTTTGGAGTATGTGCGCGATCCTGCCGCGAGATCAAGCGGAGTTCCTCATGGTAAGCGGCGTAGGCACAATGAAAGCCCAGCGCTACGGTAGGGTTTTTGTCGCGGAAATTGCCAAATTTTTACAGGAAGATTTTCAAGACGATAAGACCCGCTC
>JAIDPG010000385.1:13682-19677 GCA_029062865.1 Oscillospiraceae bacterium | reverse complement strand
CTCCCAAGCCCGATACACCTAATCCGCAACCGGGAGTGAGTACCGGAATGGGATCAGAGATTGTGAGCGTTGAAAATGTTTTGGCGCAAAGAGCCTTTCCGATTAACGCTGCTCAAGGTCTGTATAAAATCGTCATCAAAACAGCGGAAGCTCATAATGATCTTTTTGTTGAATGTTCAGCCGTAGGAGAGGACGGAAACGGCGATTTGTTGGATATCGAATCATTTACTTACAACTCAAAAGCTGTGAGCGTCAAAGGCGGCAAAGCGGGAGCACTTTCAATAAACGCTGATACGCCGACAGAGTTTTTTGTGACGTTCGCAAGGAAAGAAAAAATGATGTTAAAATTGCACCTTACGGAGGTGATTAAGAAATGAAGTCCGAAAAGTACGAATTCCCGAATCCCGTCCTTGCTTCGGGGAGAGACGATTACATTGAAAGCTGCAAATTTTATACCGATTTTGATGAGGATAAAATTGTTGTTGACAATGAAAACATCATCTTTCAAATAAAATATGTTTTAGTGTGTAAAGGTATTTCCGATTTGGTAAAAACCGGGGATGCTTCCGTTGTTGTGAAAGTAAAAAGCAGCGCCGCTTCGTATAGTCGCCTGTTTGGGTTTGCTGCCGATGTCTGCGAACTGACAGTTAAAGTTCCGAAATTTGCGGTTGTTGACAAAATGGAGGTATCGTGCTGTATTGTTGCGTCCAAGGATATGGATAAATTTCAGTGCAAAGGCGAGTTTAACGACCTTTATTTCGGTTCTTCGACCTTTGAGATCAGAAAGGGCGATATTCTCGCAACAGAGGACAGCAGAACCGTTTATATCGACACTTCCGAATTGGAAAAGCCCATTGAATCCATATTTCTTATCAATAGAAACGATGAACTGACCGGTTATGCGGAACCTAATTTTGACGATTTGGATTATCCCGACAAGATTGTTATCAACCTAAAAAGCGAGCTTTACAATCTTTATTACACATTAAAAGACTTCAACAACGGCGCGCTTAGGCGATACGTCACGGGAATAATCGTTTATCCCGTTCTTGTCGAAGCAATCGGGTATGTTGTGAGCTGTTATCAAAATATCGATGTGGACGGATATGCGGATTTTTCCGATAAAAGATGGTTCAGAGCCATTGAGCGGCAAGCCGAATCTAAAGGTTATGATTTAAAAAGCTGCGACGAATCGCCGACCGCTTTGGCAAATACTTTGTTGGGAAATATCGCACTTGACGCTTTGGGACGGCTTAAAGAGGTTCTTGATGATGAGATAAACAATGGGGAAACTCAGATGATAGGAGGTATCGACTGATGCTGTTGGGATTTTTTACCGAAGAAGGGTACGAGAAATTGTTCGCTGATATAGCCGCAAATGCAGATAAATATTTGTCCGATGAGGAATGGCTACCCGAGTATTTCAGCGGAACCGATTATTATAAGATGTCAATTGTCGAGGTCGGCAAGTTCACGCCTGCATATACACCCGGCAAAAAGGATGACACACAAAAAACATCGGAGGATCTGGTTAATACCCGCTTGATCTATGGTGCGTTCAAAAATCTCACTCCGTTGCAAGCCTCAAACAAGTACATGTGGACTTATTTATGTCACGCTGTTCCCGAATATCAAAAATACATAAGAGATCGTTGGCTGCAAGAGACACGGGAGAATACAATTAAAAATAGGTTTTTTGTAACAACCCCGGGAAGTCTGCTTAATGATAATGCTTTGTCAAGACTTTGGTGGTATGGGTATCTCACATACGACGAAAGCAACTCTAACCCTTACGCCTTAACGGAAGTTCTGTTGACAAATCAAACAATATGTACCGATGTTATGGATACCTTAAACAGAATGAATCCCGAACGAATGAAAGGTGTTCTTCTTGCAATAAAGGATTTCAAAAATGAGCTTGACGGTTCAGAGGGTATTACAGAATATTTCCGTGAGTGCAAAAAATACCTAAATCATTATGCGGCTGTAACTGCTTTGGAATTCCTTGACAGTTCCGAAATACGAGACTTGGCGTTTAACTATATGAAAAAACTACATGAATTAAAGTTGAGCGGAGGTACGACTTCAAAAAAGAAGGTGAAAAACATATAACAAAGCAAACTATAAACACGGCGGCGATTTATCACTGCCGTGTTTATTCATATTACGCCTATCTGTTTAACCATTTGGAATGCTTCTGCACCGCTCTTCCCCGTTTGTGTTGTAAGATTTATCAAACTTGGATTTGCTACACATATTACAATACTATATCCCCATTGCTGTTGTAATAGCAATGGGGGTGCATATACCGCCGCTTGTCTGTAACGATTTGAAAAACTTCTGTATCGCTACCCAACTAAAGCGGGGGACTTTTTTGATGCAGTGGATTATTCGCTTCCCTGTCGCGACTTAATAATATCTCCGACGATATTGTTAAAGACTTTAAGAACCTTGGGGTTCATCATACCGCACTCGCCGTCGTTTATCATCTTTATCGCGGTGTCGTAGTCGTAGGCATCCTTGTAAATTCGTATCGATGTCAGCGCGTCAAACACGTCGGCGACCGCGACTGCCTGCGACCAGATAGGAATTTCGTCGCCCTTCAAGCCGTCGGGATAGCCGCTGCCGTCCCAGCGCTCGTGGTGGTGGCGGCATATATCGTAGCTGTATCGATAGACCTCCTCGTCCATAATATCTTCGGGGAACTCCGCCAAAACATCACAGCCTCTCACCGTATGGATCTTCATAATCTCGAACTCCTCGGGATCGAGACGCCCGGGCTTTTTGAGTATTCTGTCCGGGATCGCGATTTTGCCGATGTCGTGAAGTACCGATGCCATGCCGATTTTGTCTATCGCCTTCTTCTCGAGATAATACTCGGGGTACTCGTCACTTATCGCCGTGAGAATTCGCGTTGTAATATCGCGGATGCGCTTTACGTGCTCGCCGCTTTCATTGTCGCGGAACTCGATAAGCGTCGCCAGAACCTCAACCATCTTGTCGTTGAGCTTTTCGAGCTTTGCTACCTTATCGTTCACCACGTCGACAAGCTCGTTTCTGTGGCGGTAAAGCTCGATGATGTTCTGAATACGCGACTTGATAAAGCACATACGAAACGGCTTTGAAATAATATCAACCGCGCCGAGGCTGTACGCGCTGGAAAGCAGCTGCATATTGTCAGCCGCGGTGATGATGAACACGGGCGTATGATAGATTTTCCCGCTTCGGTTCAGCTCAATAAGGACGGACATTCCGTCCATTACGGGCATTATGAGATCTAGCATAATCGCGACGATGCTGTTGTCCGAGCTGATTATTTTCAGAGCCTGCTCGCCGTTTTCGGCTTCGACGGTGTTGTACTCGTCCTTGAAAAGCTCCTTTAAAATCACTCGGTTGATTTCCTGGTCGTCGACGATCAAAATCGTATTTTTCACGTTATCACCTTCAAAAACGATTTAGTAAAATGCGTAATTAAGCATTTCCTTTATTTCAAAGTATGATTTATGTGTTTTTCCCGCACTCGGCGGAGAAAAACGCCATCAAATCAATGCCTTATTTAAATGTATTTTGCAATAGCTTCAACAAACCTCTGTTGAAGCTCCATTGTCTCGCCGAGAAGCGCGGTCGCTTCGTCGGGCTTTCCCATGCGGTAAAGATCGACTATCGTCGTGTAATTCGAGTAAAGCGGCGTCAGCGAGAGGTTTCCCGTAACGCCCTTCAGCGCGTGGGCGTTTGAGGTCGCGGTTTCGTAGTCGCCCGACTTCGCGAAGCTCATAACCGGCGTTTCCTCGATAACCTTCGGGAGCTTTTTGAGCATTCTCTCATACAGACCCTCGTTTCCCATAAATCTCCCGAGAGCGTCCTCCGTGTCCGCGCCGAGAGCCTTCATTTCTTCAATCAAAGTCATAACAGATCCTCCTGGTTTTTTATCCGTGAATATTCCCCGAAAAGCGTGGAACACTGCTGTATTTGCGGATTTCCCCGCCTGCAGCGGGGAAACCGCGGGTTGATTTACAGCCGAGTTCCCGAAACAAACGGGAAACATTTTCAGGATAAATAAAATTTACATCGAGTACGGCAAAATCGTGAGCTCGTCGTAGTCGTTTGAAAGTCTGAACGCGTTTTCGGGGAGGTCGCAGTTCGGGTCGCGGAGGAGCTTTTCCGCCTCGTTGTACGGGCACGCGAATACGAGCTTATGCCTGAACAGCAGGAGAAAATCCGCCTCTGTTGCGGCTACGCTTCCCGAAATGAACATAAAGTGCGCTCCGTCGCGCGGACCCTTAACAAGCGCGCGCTTCAAAACGGAAAGCTGGTCGCTCGCGCTCATGGAAGCCATCAGCAAATCACCGCCGAGAACGATCTCGAACACGTTGGGGCGCTTGCCGCTGTCCAGCATATCCGCGAGCTCCTTAATACGCGCTTCCGCCTTTCCGCCCTCGAACACCTCAAGACCGTCAAGCTCGCCGCTTCTATGAAGCTCGGAGTAAACGGGGTTGCTTCTGCACGCGAGAATTTCTACGACAATTCCCTGCTCCTGAAGCGAGCGCAGCGCAGCCTTTACCATAAGCGCGGCGCTGCCCTTTTCACGCGCGGGCGCGATAGTAAGCAGGTTCTCGCCGAAGTCGTCGAACAAGCGCACGGGATATTCGCCCATAAATCTGCACGGCTCGCCGAGGAACAGCAGGCACTCGCCATCGTCGCGGTTCTTGATCTGCTCAGCGCGGTAATCACGGCGGTCGTCGAATCTGCTCGCGGCTTTTCTGTCGCCGATGAACGGGCTCTTGCCAACAAATTCCTCAAGGTTATCAGAATACTCCGCCGCTTCGGTGTAAGAGTGCTCGTTCTTTGCGTTTTCGCCGCCGAGTCTTACAAGCGTGAGCCCGTTAGAGCTGTCAGCCTCTGCCACAAACGCGCAGCCGGACGGTATCTTTCTCAGCGACTCCACTTCGTTATCGTAAAGCTTGATGTCACTGAACAAGCTGCTGATACCGCGGTCTCTGCCCGAAACGGCGATCGCGCAGTTTATCGTCACGCCGTCAAGGCAGCTCGGGCGCTCGCCGCCGTCGGAGAACTCGTCGCCGATAAGCAGGAAGTGAATTCCATAGCCGCCGCAGCCCTTAAAGAGCTTTGAAAGCTTGTTGTTGTGGTTTCTGCCGAAATATTTTGTCGTGCCGACTATGTTCTCGGCAAAACGAGGGAACGCGTTCACCGCGACCAAAATGCGCGGCATAAGCACATCCGCGGGAATGTCTGAAGCATCGCTCCAGCCGTTTTCGGCGAACGCCTCAACGCGGCGATCCAATTCCGCAGCTACTACCTCGGCGAAGTCCGTCGAGGAATCCGCGCCAGTGTCGAACACGAGATATTTAATGTGCGCAGCGGGGTCGTCGGCGTATCTCATAAACTCGCCGTCGCCGCAGTCGAACAGCCAAAGCTCCACGTCATCGGGGTGAGTGCAGGCCGTGATCTGCGTAATAATGCGGTCGGAAATTGTCTTGCGATCGTCGCCGCGGTTTCCGCAAATATACGTGATGTTGCCGCTGATGTTGAGGTTCGTAAATCTGCCGTTGACGCTCTTCCCTATCGGAATAGCCGGGAGCTTGCGCACGCCCTTGCCGTAAACGTCCTCAATGGGATCGGGTTCGAGCTCGATTGTCGCAGTGGGCGCTTGCTTTTCAACCGTCGGAAGCTTGTCGGTGATACGGTAGGTCATATCCTCGTTCTCGCCAACGGTCGGAGCCTTTGCCGCCGGCTCCTGTCCGGGCTTCGGCGCGTTCATGCTCGCAACCTTGTCGGGGAAGTCGGTGATTTTGTACGTCATATCGGGCGTAACCTCGACAGTCTCCCTTGCCGCGGTCTGGTGAGCGAGAAGCGGCGATTTTTCTTCCGCGGCGTCGGAATCCATAGAGATTTCGTCAGCGGGGATCTCAAGCTTCTCATCGTCGTCCAGCAGGGATTTAATCGGGTAATCGGTATTCTTGCGGCTGTCGACGAT
>JAIDPG010000385.1:0-13582 GCA_029062865.1 Oscillospiraceae bacterium | reverse complement strand
GTGTTCCCTGTTCATACTGTCTACCTTGTCGGGGTGATCCGTGATCTTGTACGTCATCGCGTTCGGGTCAACAGGCGCGGAGGGCGCAGCGGGAGCCACGGGAGCCGCGGACGCGCCCGGCTGAGTTTTGTCCGTAATGCGGTATGTCATATCCGGAGTAACCTCGTATGGCTCTCTCGCGGCGGTTTGATGCTGAACGATCGGAGTTGTACGCTCCGGCGTTTGAGGAGCCGGGTGCTCCTCGTTCAATCTGGCAACCTTGTCGGGGTGGTCGGTGATTTTGTAGGTCATCGCGTTCGGGTCGATCGGAGTTGACTCTACGGGCGCCGCGGGCGCAGCCGGTGCAAACGGAGACGCGGGCGCCGCGGACTGTCTGTCGGTAATTCTGTACGTGAACTCCGGGTCAATTTCCTGCTTCGGACGCGGAACGTTCAGCGCCTCGAACGGGTCAAGAGCGGGCGGCGGCAGCGGCTCGTCTATCTCGCTGAGCACCGTCATTACAACCTCTCTGTCCGCGGAGTTAGGCTGACGAACAGGTGCGGGTTTTGCTGCGGGCGCAGGCTTTGGAGCTTCCACGGGCTTCTGCTCTGCTACAGGAGCGGGCGCGGGCTTCGGAACCTCAACAGGCTTCGCTTCTACGGGAGCGGGAGCGGGCGCAGGCTTCGGAGCCTCAACAGGCTTCACTTCTACGGGCGCGGGCGCAGGAACGGAAGCCGCCTCAGGCTCCTGAGCCGCCTTCAACGCGTCCTGATTGCGCTTTTCCACATAAACCTTGCGAACCTCGTCGGAAATATCGGAGGGGGCTGAATACCAGAACAGACTCTCACGCTCGCGCTCAAGCCAGAATCCGCCGTTTCTGCTGCGGATAACCTCGGAAAGTGCGCGAACCTCCGCTTCAAGCGACGTGGATTCTATTGAAACATCGTGCGTCAGCACAACTAGAACGCCGTTTTTCTCCGCGTTTTTGCATATTTCAAGTATCTTTTCCGCGAGCTCTGGGCTGTATTTCTCCGGGAAGTTCTGCATTACGAGAATTCTCGAAACCTTGTCGGGAGTGGGTGCTTCCGCCGCTCTTGCCGCAAGGCGGTTTACCTTGCCCTCAATCTCCTCCTTGGACTTCGGCACGGTGATAAACGGATTGAGCCCCTTGCCGAGCGCGGCGATGTTGCCGAGGCAATCAACGCTGAAACGGTTCGGCTCGCAGAATACGACGTGCGTAATGTCGCTGCCGAAATACTTTATAAAATTAAGCAAAAGGCGCTGAATACCGCCGAGAAGGTACTGTCCGTTGCGCTCGTCGTGCTCCAGAAACAGAGTGCCGCCCTTTTTCGCGGACACCCGATAGGGCGCGCCGATCGTATGCGCGGCGGCGTTGTACTCGCCATTCGAGCTTAACGCTATGTCCTGCTCGATATCCATCGGCACGGAGAGCTTCACGCGGCGCTGTCCGAGGCTTATCAAGCCGTCGTCGCCGAGGTTTACCGTGCCGGGGCTGTTGAACGCGGACTTGTCGTAAACCAGAATCTTGAGGTACTCGGCGAATTCATCCGACTGAACATACGCGCGAACCTTCTCGAAATGCTCCGACTTGCGGGAGTTCAGCTTCGCCGTTTCACTGTCGAGCTGGCGCTTTGCCTGAACCTTGCTGCCCTCAACAAGCTTGCGGACGCGCTCTATCTCCTGCTCGTAAAACTTCTTCTTGCCGGTTGCCTTTATGTACAGCGTCCCCGCGTTGGGATCGTCGGTGGAATCAAGCTTTATGGTCTGACGAATACTTTCGAGAGTTCCGTCGGGCGTGTCAAATGCCTCGGGAGCTTCCTCGAGGTCGGAGCCGTGCTCACGCGCGTAATCGAGATAATAGTCCAGCTTTGCCATTTTCTTGTGGATCTCCTCGATTTTCTCGTTAAGATCCTTTTCGGAGTCGGCGCAATAGGCGTTGTACTCCTTAAACGCCGCGTCGTTCTCGGCGGAAATATTTTTTTCCTCCTGCGAAAGAGCGATAAAATTGCCCATTATTTCTTTGACTAAATCAGACATAGCAAGTACTCCTTTTCGGTTTCGGTCGAACGCAGGGCATAGTTACCCTAGCATACAACATCTTATACTAATTATAAAATAATACACTGAATAAGTCAATAGTTTTTGTTGAATTTCTACAAATATGTACAAAAAGATATATGGTTTTTGTATACTAATTCCTTAAGAGAGTTTTTACGCTGTTTTCATCACCAAAGGCGGTTAAAACAGCAGGTATTTATTCCCCGCCCCGAAAACAAAAAGAGGCAAGAAGCGCGTGTGTTTACGCGCAATCTTGCCTCTTGCTTCCAACTTATTCGACGTTAGTCTATGATCGTCCAGCCGCCTTCGACATTAAAAAACTCTTCAAGAGTAAGCCCGCTGTCGTACACCAGCTTCGCTGTGCTTCTGCCTATCCAGCGGACGTGCCACGGCTCGTATGTATATCCGGTTATATTCTCCTTGCCCTTGGGATAGCGGATTATAAAGCCGTATTTCCAGCAGTTCGCGGCGAGCCACTTGCCCTCCGGGGTCTGCCCGTAGCTCTCGTAAAGACTATCCAGATCCATTGTGTAACCCGTCTGGTGCTCGCTGTGACCCTGCTTCGCCGAGTAAGTCACCGCCTCCTCGTAGCCGTCTCTGTCGCAGTATCTCTGGAAGATCGCCTGCTGCGACCAGTAGTCGCGATAGCCCGACACTACGCTGTAGTAATAGGGCGATTCGGCGTTCATTTTTTGCAGCGCCTCCAATACCACGGGCTCCGCCGAGTCGTACGCAATGTGCGAGCCGAACTCCGGCGGGAGTGTGATCGCCTTGTTCGCGATGACGATTCCGCCGACGTATGTCGCGCCGTTTATTATCTCGCGCTCGGGCGGCGTGATGTGGGCTTTTATAGTGCCGTCGCCGCAGTCTATCTGATTGAAACTTTTGCCTACGATAACGTCTCCGCCGCCTTCAATTGCCGAATCATACAGCATTGTAAGCTTTCCGTTGCCGCGGAGCTCCAAATCCCCGTCAAGCTCTATATACTTCGCGACCAGAAGCTCGCCGCCCTCGTTGACAACAATAGCTCCGCCCGGTTGAACAGCAACGTTCGCGTTAAGCTCAAGAACCTCGCCACTGTCTACATACATCACACGGCCGCTTTCGATAACGGTATCGTCCGTTATCGTCTCTGTGGCATTGCTTGTCGGATATGTCGGCGTAACGGGCTCGGTGGGTGTGCTTGTCTGCACCTCGGGCACGGAAGTTTCGGGCTCGTCCGACGATGTATCGCTAAAGCTCGGCGCGATAACACTAGGCGCGCCGCTGTGGGTGCTTGTTGAGGCGGGCGCGGAGGCTGCGGGCGAAGTCCCTGTTGAATTGTCCGGAAGCGTCACCGCCGAATTTACCGTCACGTTTCCGACGGATTCCGCTCCGCGCTCGGAACAGCCGCCTAACATTATCGGCATCATCATTGCCGTCAAAAAAACGGCAATTCCTTTTCTTTTCATTTTACGTCCTCTTTTCGTTAAAAAAACGTCGTTTTCCCCGCCGAAGGCGGGGAAAACGCACCTGATCGGCTATTTCTGATTATAGCATATTTTCGACAAAATGTCAAGAGAATTGCCAAAGAGAAATCTTGCGTTTTTCTTATTTTTCCCGGATTTTGCTGTTCCCCCGCTTTCGGCGGGGGAACAGCAAAAATTTCGGATATTGCCGCGGAGAAATCTTGCGATTTTCTTAAATCAGCCGCAGATCTCGATTATCGCGTGGGCGTAGAGAACCGCGTCCTTAAGCAGCTCGTCTACTGTGATGAACTCGTTGTCGCCGTGCATATGGTAATCCGTATCGCCGCGCTCCGCGCCGAACGCCACGCCGCCCTTGATGTTGTGAACGTAGGTACCGCCGCCTATCGCGATGCATTTTCCGGGCTCGCCCTCGATCTGCTCGTAAACCGAAAGCAGCGTCTTGACGAAATCACTCTCCTCGGAGACAACGTGCGGCTCTTCGCCGATGAGCGCCTCGAACTTCATTCTGTGGCTTTCAAACGCCGCGGTGAGCTTTGCCTTGACGGTCTCGAGGTCAATGCACGTCGGGAAGCGGATGTCCACCGTGCCCTCACACTCGCCGGACGGCATAATCGCAAGCTCGCTTAAAACGCACGTGAGCGCGCCGCTTTCGTCGGAGCATCTCAAGCCCAGAGAGCTTCCGTCCGTCTCTCCGAACGGGAAAAGCCTTTCAAGCCCGCGAAGCCCCGCCTCGTCGGTCACTTGGTTCATAAGCTGCAAAAGCGCCGTGACGGCGTTTGCGCCGCCTTCGGGAGTTGAAGCGTGCGCCGCCTTGCCGTCGCAGGAGATAAACACGTTGTCGCCGCGCTCCGTCACGGTGAACCTCACGCCGAGATCCTCCGGGAAGAACGTTGCGGCGTCGCGCACCTTGTTCGCAGAAATACGGCGCATTATCGTTTTCGCCTTGTCGGGCACGGCGTTCGGGATATTCCCGCCGCGGAACTCTATGTAATTCCCGCCCGTGTTCGCCGTGAATTTTACTCGCAGCATACCCTTTTCGATGTTTATCACGGGAAAGGCGGCATCGGGCGTGAATACCTTGGGCGGGAATTTCGAGTACTCCTTGTAGATTTGGAGGTCTTCGGAGCCGTTTTCCTCGTCCGTGCCGAAAATCAACCGAACGCCGTTTCTCAGCGGGATTTTTAAATCTTGTACCGCCTTCAAAGCCCACAAAGCCGCTACCGCTGGGCCTTTGTCGTCGATAACTCCCCTGCCGAAAAGAACGCCGTCCTTTTCGGTCAGCTTAAACGGGTCTGTCGCCCAGTTCTCGCCCTGCGCGGGAACAACGTCGAGGTGCGCGAGAATTCCGAGCTCGGGCGCGTCGTTGTTTATCAAATGATCGGCGCAGAGCACGGCGTTGCCGTAAACAGTGGTTTTTATCCCCTCGTCCTCGCATATCTCCTGCATTTTAAGCAGCGCGTTTTTCGGTTCTTCACCGAACGGCGCACCCGCGCGGGGCTCGCCCTTTACGCTCGGGATAGCTATCAGATCGGCGAGGTCTTGTAGGATCTCGTCCTTCATCGAGAAAATATATTCGGTGATTTTTTCGTTCATATTTTGTTATTTTTTCCTTTCAACATTTCTATCATCATATCCGCGACCTTGTAAACGTCGCCGCAGCTTGTGGTTATCACCAGATCGCCGGGCTCGACGTTTTCAACAACGTGCTTTGCAACCTCCTCAAACGTCGGAAACCACACGCAGCCGTTGATTTTTTCGGCGAGGTCCTTGGAATAGATGTTATACGTGTTCTTCTCGCGGCTGCCCATTATTTCGGTGAGCACGACCTTATCCGCGATTGACAGCGCCTCGGCGAATTCGTCAAGGAGCATCGCCGTGCGGGAATACGTAAACGGCTGGTGAACGCACCACACGCGCTTGAAGCTCATAGCCTTTGCGGTTTTGAGCGTCGCAGCGATCTCGGCGGGGTGATGACCATAGTCGTCGACGAATGTCACGCCGTTTATCTCCGCGAGCTTTTCAAAGCGGCGCATCGCTCCCGTAAAATCCGCAAGCCCCTGCTTTATCGCCTCGACGGGAATTCCCGCCGTATACGCCGCCGCTGCCGCCGCCGTGGCGTTGTAGACGTTGTGCTTTCCCGGCACGTGAAGATCTATCTCGCACAGGGTCTCATCAACGTTCGTATCGACGTGCTCAATTTGAAATCTCCAGTGAAAATCTCCGAGCCGACGGATATTTTCAGGGTGGAAATGATTGAACTCCGTCCAGCCGTAGGTCTTTATTTTCGCCTTGGTATCGCTTATATTGAGCGCCTCGCGGACGCTCGGATCGTCGCCGTTGGCGATAATAATGTCCGTCGTCAAATTACAGAATCTCGCGAACGAGCTTTTCAGATTATCCATTGTCTTGAAGTAGTCCATATGATCCTCGTCGATGTTGAGGATAACTGAAATGTTCGGGAAAAGGTGCAGAAACGTGTCCTTGAACTCGCACGCCTCGCACACCATATACTCGCTGTTTCCCGCGCGTCCGCTGCCGCCTATCGCGCGCAGCTTCCCGCCGATGACCGCCGAGGGGTCGGCGTTCGCGGCGAGGAGAATACACGTGAGCATTGAGGAAGTGGTGGTTTTCCCGTGAGTTCCCGAAACGCAGAACGCTTTTTCGTACTGCGCCGTGACAAGTCCGAGAAGCTCGCTTCGTTCCGCGAGCTTTACGCCGCGCTTTGCGGCTTCACGCGCCGCGATAAGCTCTGGGTTGTCCTCCATTATCGCCGCGGAATAGACGATGCAGTCCGCGCCGTCGACGTTCTCCGCGCGCTGCCCAAGCGTCACGGGAATTCCCATTTTGCGGACAGCCTCCAGCGTCGAGGTCTCGTTGTTGTCCGAGCCCGTGAGGTAATATCCCTTTGTGTGGAGTATCTGCGCAAGCGGGTACATTCCGCTGCCGCCAATTCCGATAAAGTGGATATGCTTTTTGCCTTTTAGAAAGTTTTCCAATAATTTGACCCCCCTTTTTAGAGGATAGGATTTCAGAGGCAAGAGGTTAGAGTTTGGGGTTCTTTAAATCTTGCCCCTTGCTTCTTGTGGTTAAAAGCCGAAAAAACGCTTTGGAATATTATTATGTATAAATTGCGAAATAATTCCCAAAATAATCTTGGCAATATCATCGCCGGGAATGTTATTCCCCAATTCTAATTCGGAGGACTATTATGGAAATCAGCGACATTAAAATCAGGAAAACCATGCACGACGGGCGGCTTCGCGCCGTTGTTTCGATAACTATCGACAACGCGATAGCTATCCACGACATTAAACTCGTACAAGGCGACGAGCGGCTTTTTGTCGCGATGCCGAGCCGCCGCGAGGACAGCGGGGTTTTCCGCGACATCATTCACCCGATCTCCTCCGACATTCGCGAGAAAATGGAGGAGAAAATACTCGCCGCGTATAACGAATACGTGCAATAGGCTTACCTGTTCAGTAAGCGCATTGTTTTTAGGATCGCGATCTGCGTTTTCGCGTCGGCTATTTCGTTGTTCATAACCATTTCCGCCGCTTTTTCAAGCGGTATTTTTTCTACCTCCAGAAACTCGTCCTCGTCAAGGTCTTGCGTTCCCGCGTGAAGCCCCCGCGCAAGGTACATATGAATTACCTCGTTGTCGTAGGCGGGCGTGGGGATCAAATTCCCGAGATAAGTGAACTCGTCGCAGGTGCATCCCGTTTCCTCGCGGAGCTCGCGCAGACCGCACTCGCGGTGATCCTCGCCGAGCTCTAATTTCCCCGCGGGGATCTCGAGCAGCACTTGATGTGTCGGATAACGGAACTGCCGAACCATTAAGATATTCTCGTCCTCGTCAAGCGGCAGAACGCACACGCCGCCGGGGTGCTTTATCACCTCGCGCAGGGCGGTTTTCCCGTTTTCGAGTTCAACGCTGTCCACAAACAGCTTCACTACCCTGCCGTCGAACTTCTGCTCCGATGATAAGGTTTTTTCTTCGAGACGCATAATTACTCCTCTTCGTTCTCTTTCTTCTGCTTATCAAGCTCCTCCATTACGCGGTAAGCCTCGTCGTCCTCGGTGATGTGATACTCGCGCTCCTTGGGCTTGAGCTTGCTGAAATCGTACTTTTTCCTGTCCATAAAGCTCTCGTTGATGTCCGGGAACTCTATCTCGCGGTCGGGGGAAATTTTCCCGCCGCGCTCGAAGCAGTTGTAGATCTGGTCGCTCAGCTGATTGATATACGACTTGTGTGCCTTGACCTCCTCGACCTGCTCCTGCTCATAAAGATGAACATACGGACGTCCGTTTTTGCGCTTGATAATCTTTATCAAAAGCATATAAACGCCGAATATCACAACGCCCGCGGCGGACGCAATTATGCCGTATTTAAGATAAGGCGTTTCGTAGCTGAACGAGATGTCGCACTCGCCCTTGGGCACGCGAACGCCGATCAAGCCGCCGTTTATCTTGTCGACCTTTACGGGCTCGCCGTTGATCGTCGCGGACCACCCCCTGCACCACGGAACGGAGAAGCACACCAGCTTTTCGGAATCATAATTTGTCATAGAATTAAAGCCCGCCTTGGTCACCTCAAAGCTCAGAACGCCCTCGTCAATACGGTTTTGCGCGTCTTTTTTGAACTCGTCAACCGAGATGTTCCCAGAACTGTAGGGCGTGAGCGCCTCGAGAATGTCCGAATACTCGTCCGCCTGCTCCTCGGTGAGAACCGCGGCGCGAACCATAAGGTTGTCGACCCTTCTGTTATCCTTGACGTCCTCCGTCAGATAATATTCGTCATAAGCGAAGCCCATAGGCAGCGCATAGTCGGTCTTGTAAATATCGTAATAGCCCTGCGTGTCGTAATAATCGTAGATCTCCAGCTTATCGATAGAAGAAACGCGGCTTGTCATATCCTCGGGGATCATGATATATTTAACGTTCGTAAGCGCGCGCAGGGCGTAACGGTCGAGTTCCGGCGCGGAATTTACCGAGCGCGCGGAATTGCCCGACATCGGGCGGATAAGCTCGTAAAACTCGAACGTCGAGCCCGGGACAATGCTTGTAAAGCTCTTAAGCGAGCTCATTCCCCAGAACATATTTACGTTGTTTGTTTCGTCAAGACCCTCTATTCTGTAGAACTCATCGTCGTCGATCTCAAACTCCGCAGAAGCCATTGTGTTAAAGCGCCCGACCGCGGGACCTATCGAGCGTCCGCAGCCGATAAAGTAATAGCCCAGAACCATTGAGAATATGATAGTAAGCGCCGTGGCGCAGCTCATAAACGAGGCGGGCGTGGTTTTTTTGCGGTAATTCAGCAGGATAAGCACCGCGATAAGCGACGCTATCGCAACGCCGATAGCGATCCACAACGGGTAATAAGTTATCGCCATAAACCGCGGGATGACGTTGTTTTCCTCGGGTCCCGTGACCTTAAGCGCCTCTTTTTTCGTGAACGGCGTTATCAGCACAATCACTGTGATAAACAGCGTCGCGGCGGCGGTCGCCTTTAAGCCGAAGCGCAGGTCAACCTCCTTGTGCTCAAGCGCGTAGGCGGTAGCAAGGCAGCAGATGAGCGTCGGCATGTAAAACCAGCGCGTGTAGTAGTTGTTATTGAACATCGTAAACGCCGAGTTGAGCCCCGGAATAAACGCGAACAGCAGGCAAACCAGCAGCAGCGGCTTTACCCAATGCTTCTTTACGCTCTTGAAGAACGCGAGCACGCCCGCCATTGAAAACAGCGGCAGATACAGCGCGACGCTCGACCACTTGGCGTTGGCGTTTTTGAACATCTCGTTGCGCGCGGCGATCTCGGGCGGGAAGAAAAAGCTCTCGACAAGCAAGCCGTAGCGCTGCTCGTCGCCGAAGAACAGGAAGTGCCAGTTGACAAGCGCGTTTGTAGAGCGCGGAACGTCCAGCACCTGATAGATCGACGGGAAGAACAGCACTCCCGCGATAAGCACGCCGACAACGCACTCGAACGCAAGCGCAAAGAAGTCCTTGAGCTTTAAGATAAACTTCGGATCGACCGCGTATCTTACCGTGAAATAAATCACCAAAAATACGCATTCTTGTATAAAGAAGAAGTAGTTCGCGAGGCAGTTTATCGCCATAGCGAGCGCGAACACTCCCCTGCGCTTGTTGATGACGGCTTCCTCAAGCCCGATAAGCAGCAGCGGGAACCAGATCATCGCGTCCTGGAACTGGAAGAAAACGTTGTAAAGATTAAAGCTCGAAAACGCGTAGAGTATTCCGCCGATAAGTGCGCTTTGCGGCTTGGTGACAAATCTTCTGATGTAAATAAACGCGAACAGCCCGAACAGCCCGAATTTCACGCAAAGCAGCGGCATCATCAGATACGGCGCCCAGCTTGCGGGGAACAGACACATAAACCAGAAGAACGGGCTTCCGAGCGTGTAGTAGGTGTAGCTTCCGAAGAAGTTCGCGCCGAGATCGGTTTTCCAATCCCAGCCAAATGTGCCGTTGTGGACAGCCTCAACGCACTGCTTGAAAAACGGTATCTGCTGTGCGTTGTAGTCGCCGTAGAAAATGAAGTAGCCGCCGTCAATAATCACAAACGGCAGAAACATCACGAGCGCCATTATCATCGTCACGAAAAACGCTTTAAGATAATATTTTTTTTCCTGCTTGAACATTTTTATCCTCCGATTAGGTGTTGGATATTGCATATTTTTTTGAGTTCTCCCCGCCTGCGGCGGGGAGAAGCGATCTTTTTTCTCCGAATTTATTCTCCGAACAGCAGCAGGTTTTCCGGGCGGAAAGCCCGCGTCTGCTCGCTGCTTACATTTTTTCGGGAGCGTCTATTTTCAGCATTGCGAGCACGTTCGCGATTACGGTTTTCGTCGCTGTGCAAAGCGCGAGACGCGAGAGCTTCACGCTCTCCTCCGCGTCCTTTACGGGACAGGTGTCGTAGAATTTATGGAATATCTGCGCAAGCTCGTAGACGTATTTCGTCATCTTAAACGGGCTGTATTCGCTTGCCGCCTCGTTTACAAGCTCAGGAAGCTCGGCAATTTTACGGATAAGCGCGAGCTCCTGCTCCTCGGAGAAGCTCAGCGGCTCGCCGGAATATTTCGTGCCGCTTTCCGCCATTTTTTCGATAACGCGGCAAAGTCTCGCGTGGGCATACTGAACGTAGAACACGGGGTTTTTCGAGCTTTCCTCAACCGCGAGATCAAGATCGAAATCAAGATGCGTATCGGCGCTTCTGAGGTTGAAGAAGAACCGAGCCTCGTCTATCGGCACCTCGTCGAGAAGCGTTGAAAGCGTTATCGCCTTACCGGAGCGCTTCGAGAGCTTCACGACCTCGCCGTCGCGGACGAGATTAACCATCTGGCACATCACAACGTCGAGGCGGTTTTCGTCGATGCCCATTGCCTTAAGGCAAATTCTCATGCGCTTTACATAGCCGTGATGATCCGCGCCGAGCACGTCAATCGCCTTGTCGTAGCCCCTTGTTACGAGCTTGTTGTAGTGATACGCTATGTCGGGCACGATATAAGTCGGGAAGCCGTTTGAGCGCAGCAGCACGAAGTCCTGCTCCCCGCCGAGCGCCGTCGCGTTGAGCCACAGCGCGCCGTCCTGCTCATAGGTGTGCCCGCCCTCCTTCAGCCGCTCGATGACCTCGTTCACCGCGCCGCTGTTATGCAGAGAGCTTTCCTTGAACCAGTTGTCGTACTTTATGCGGTATTTCAGCAGATCGGTCTCAAGCCGCGCCTCGTTCAGCGGGAGCGCGTATTCAACAAGCGCCGCCGCCCGCTCCTCCTCGGAGCTTTCGGCGAATTTGTCTCCGTTGATATCGTAGAAATTCTTCGCGTGCTCGATTATATCCTGTCCTAAGTAAACGTCCTCCGGCATCGGGAAAGTCTCCGCGTCGGAATAAACCGCCATTGTGAATTTTTCCATATCGTCGCCGCATTCCGAAACGAGCTTCTGCCCCGCTTCGCCACAGATCTGAAGATAACGCAGCGAAAGGCTCTTGCCGAACTTCGCGACTTGATTTCCCGCGTCGTTGATGTAGAACTCGCGGTCGGCTGTGAATCCCGCCGTCCGGAGTAAGGACGCAAGGCAATCGCCTATCGCGCCACCTCTCGCGTTGCCGATGTGCATAGGTCCGGTCGGGTTTGCCGAAACGAACTCAACGAGCACGCGCTTTCCCACTCCGAGATCCGTTTTTCCGTAATCCGCGCCGAGCGAGAGCGTGTTTTCAGCAACGCTCGAAAACCAGTTCTTCCCGAGGAAGAAATTCAGAAAGCCTGGTCCGGCGAGCTCAATCTTGTCAAAGCTTGTCCCGTCCAGCGCCGCCGCGTCGACTATTTGCTGCGCGAGCGCCCGCGGGTTAGTTTTAAGCGCCTTCGCGGCTACAAGCGCGACGTTCGCCGAAAGGTCTCCGTGTGCGGTGTCGTTCGGAGCCGTCACCTGAAACGCCGGGAGCGGCTCAGCGGGGATTTTCCCATCGCTCACAAGCACCCCCAAAGCGTTCATGATTATTTCCTTTACCTCTGATTTCGCGCTGTTTACTGCGTTAAAATACATTTTACGTCCCTCTCATTTTTGTCACATTTTTACGTTTATCGTTATCTCGTTTTCGGTAATTAGCCCCGCGTTTACGTCGACGGAATACTTTAAATGGACAAAGCCGCCTTTTTCGTTCAGGCTGTGGCTTAGCGTCTGCGTGGTGATACCGACCATGCACTCGCCGTATTCCGTGCCATAATGGCAATAATGCCGCACTCCGTTTTCAAAGACGAGGCTGGAAAACGTCGAGCCCGTGCGCGTCATTGTCATTCGCCCGTTGCCGACCTCAAGCTGCGCGTGGCTGCCCTGAAAACCCGTTGCCTCGCTTTCCTCGTAATCGATGTAATACAAGCCCTTGTGCTCGCGGAACTCACCGCGCGTGAAAAGCTCGGACTCGTCCGTCATGCCGTCGGAGGTCTGCTTTATATTCAAGGTGATTGAACAGTTTTCCATACAAGTTACTCCTGATTTATCGGTGAAATTTAACGCGTGACCTTACGCGTTGTCGATCTTCTCCGCCGCCAGCTGAATAAGTCTGTCGAGCAGCGCGGAGTACGAGATCCCCATGTTCTCCATCATCTTCGGGTACATGCTTATCGGCGTGAAACCGGGGATCGTGTTTATCTCATTGAGGACGATGCCGCTTTCCGTCACGAAAAAGTCCACGCGCGCCATGCCGCCGCAGCCGCACGCGATGTAAGCTTTCTTCGCGATTTCTCGGAGCTCCTGCATTTCCTCGTCGGTTATCTTCGCGGGAATGTCGAGAATTGACGTGTTGCTTTTGTACTTCGCGTCGTAATCGTAAAAGCCCTCTGCAGTGGTTATCTGCCCGGGAACACTCGCGATGAGATTGCTGCCGTTTCCGAGGACGGCGCACTCTACCTCCTTGCCGATTATTTCCTGCTCGGCAACGACTTTATCGCCATGCGAGAACGCCTTCTTGAGACCGTCCTTCAGCTCCTCGCGGTTCGCCGCTCTCGAAACGCCGACGGAAGAGCCCGCGCTGGACGGCTTAACATAAATCGGATAAGGGAGCTTGCTTTCAATCATCTCGCAAGCCTCGTCAAGCCCGCCGAGGGAGCTTCGCATTACGGTGAGATATTTCGCGGTTTTAATGCCCGCCGCGTCAAGCACGATGTGCGTTATCGACTTGTCCATGCAGATCGCCGAGGAGGTCATATCGCAGCCGACGCACGGAAGCCCCGCGAGCTGACACAAGCCCTGAATAGAGCCGTCCTCGCCGTTTGCGCCGTGAAGCACCGGGAAAACCACGTCGATTTTGCGGATAAACACGTCGTTGTCCCCGATGACGATAACGCCCTTATGCATTCTGTCCGTGCTGATTACCGCCGTTGAGCAGTCGGGGTCGTTTTCCCAAGTCCCGTCCTTAATATTTTCATACTCGCCCGGATAATACATCCAGTGCCCTTTTTTCGTAATTCCGATGCACATTATGTCGTACAAGTCCTTCGGGATATTCGTAAGCACCGAATACGCCGAGAGCAGCGAGATCTCGTGCT
>JAIDPG010000384.1 GCA_029062865.1 Oscillospiraceae bacterium | reverse complement strand
TGGTAGCGGTAATCGGATTTGAACCAATGACACCCTGGGTATGAACCAAGTGCTCTAGCCAACTGAGCTATACCGCCATATATGTGACTAAATTATTATACCACAACAATTTACGTTTGTCAAGTGTTTTTTTGAAATTTTTTAAAAAATCCGATAAATTTTCAAAAATCTCCCGAATTCCACAAAAAACTCCCTGCTTTTTGCGAAAAAACCCCTTGATTTTATCAAGGCGATGTGGTATAATCTAAAGTGAATAATTGTTTTGCGTTAAGCTTAATTAAGCAATATTTTTCATTTTAGGAGAGAGCTATGAAAATTTTTGACAAATTCAAACGCGGTCTGGCGGCGCTTTTGTCGCTTTCCGTAGCGATGTCGGCGGTTTTTGTGTTCCATTTTCCGATGACGAAGGCGTATGCTGCGGGCGAGGAATCGCACACTCACGCGCTTAACGGCGAATCCGGCGACGAGGTATGGACGGCGTGGCCGCCGCAGAACGAAGAAGTTGAAGAGGACGAAGCGGTTGAATACCCCGCGTTGCCCGACGGTGATGGATATTACTATCTCACAGCGGATGTGGAAATCAATGAAACGTGGAGACCCAAGGACGGTACATATCTTTGTCTGAACGGCAATAAAATCACAATGACGACCGATGGCGAAGATGTTATTTCCGTACCAAATGTGAGCTTCACCTTGTGCGACTGCAAGGACGAGGGGGCGGTCACACACTCTCCCGGCTGCACCGACGGCAGAGGTGTATATAATAACGGTGATTTTACAATGTACGGCGGCGCAATAAGCGGCAATAACGGCGGTGTTAATAATAGCAGTACGTTTAATACGTTTAATATGTACGGCGGCGCGATAAGCGGCAACATATCGCGCGAAGAAGGCGCGGGCGTGCAAAACAAAGGGATATTCAATATGTACGGCGGCACAATCACCGGAAACACTGCGGACAACTTCAACAATGGCGGCGGGGTTTGCAATAGAGGCATATTCAATATGATTGATGGTGAGATAGCCGACAATATGGCGAGCCTTAGCGGCGGCGGTGTCTACAATGGCGGCAACAGCAGCTTTGAGATGTACGGCGGTAAGATCACCGACAATACATCTAACGACGTCGGCGGAGGTGTGTATCTTATCAGTACCGCCCGAATGACGGTCGGCGGCACTCCCAACATTACGGGCAATAAGTCCAATGCGTCTGACAGCGCCGCCGAGAACAATGTTTTTTTACCTGATATAGTAATTACAATCTCAAAATCGAACCCTTTGTGGGGCACAGAAACGAAAATCGGCGTTACTAATAAAACTCCGCCCACTGAGAGCGGCACGGCGGTTGCTTATGCGGAAAACGGCTTAAATTACCGCATGTTCTTCTCCGCGGATCACGACGGTGACGGCAGGCACCCCGCGTACCCGGAAGATGACGGAAACGTTGTGTTTGTCAACACCAACACTCCGCCTGAGGATGCAAAGCCACCGGTTGACCCGAAAGCCCCCAAGCCCACTGGCGGTAATGAAGGCGGTGAAGGCGACGACCCCGAGCAGGGCGATAAGCACACACCCCACGACAACACCGATTGGAAACCTGTTTCAACCGCCGATGAGCTTCTGAATGGTGAGGGAAGCTTATATCTCACAAAGAACATTGAAATCTCCGAGACTTGGGAGCCCGCCAACGACACAGTGCTCTGCCTCAACGGCAAAACGCTCACAATGACGGAAGTCGGCGCAGCTATTTCCGTGGCGGGAAAATTAATGTTGTGCGACTGCACCAACAAAGGCGGCGCTATCAAGCACGCTGACGGCGTATCCGGTGACGGCATCACCTTTACGGAAAACGGCACGCTGACTGTCGGCGGTGCGGTTAAGATCATGAGCGAAGTTGTTTTGCCGAGCGGAAAGAACATAACGGTTGACAATTTGAAGGAGGGCGCGGAGATCCACGTCCGCACAGCTGTTACTCCCGAAGCGGACGCTCCGGTGCCTGTAACGGGCGATAACGGCGATAATGATTACAGCAGCTTCTTCTCCACCGATAACGAAAATTGTGAATTTAAAACCGTAAACGGCAAGGTCGTGCTTGCGGTCAA
This sequence comes from Oscillospiraceae bacterium, assembly GCA_029062865.1. Lineage (GTDB taxonomy): Bacteria > Bacillota > Clostridia > Oscillospirales > Ruminococcaceae > CAG-115. Next base: position 5,855 of record JAIDPG010000384.1, on the reverse strand, counting down.
GGAGCAGGAAACTCCGGGCGAGCACAAGTCGCACGGTGACGATGACGAAACGGAATGGAAAGAGATTACAACAACTCTCCCGACCGAAAGTGGGCACTATTATTTAACGCAGGACGTTACAATCCCCGCGGACTGGGATCCCAAGCAGGGTACATATATCTGCCTCAATGGACATAATATCAGCGGCACGATCGGCAATTCGAATGTTACGCTTTGCAACTGCAAGAGCATCGGCAGCGCGACTGTTACGGTAAGCGCAAACAACACGATAACCCTCGGCGGCAAGCTCAAGGCAGACATTACCCTGTCCGAGGACGCAGTTATAAATGTTGACAGCGACTACCCACTGACAACAGACGAGAGCATTATCGTTACGACCGATGTTAAACCCACGGAGAACGCTCCCGTTACTATAACCGGCGAAATCGCCAAAAGCTTAATGAGCCGCTTTAAAAGCAATGAGAATTATAAGCTCAAATACGAGGACGGCGTTATTAAGCTCACATACGAGAAGGTGGAAAAGCCTCCCGTTGTCGATCCCCCTGTCGACCCGACAAAGCACATTCACCCGATCTGCGGCGACATAGACTGCCGCGTTCGGCACAACGCTCCTGCGGAGTGGACGGCTTGGGAATCCGCGACGTCTCTACCCGCGGTTTCGGGCAGCTATTATCTTACGGACGACGTAGAGCTTTCCGAGGCTTGGGAAATACCCTATGGCGTTGACATCGAGCTTTGCCTTAACGGGCACGACATTACGCTTAAAAACAACGGCAAAGACCCAGTTGTTAAAATAGACGGCGGCGCTTCGCTTATCCTTTGCGACTGTGCAATGTACCCGAAAGGCAGCAACACGATCGTGAATAACCTCGCGAGCGCAATTTCCGCGGCATATGTCAGGACGCAAATCAACGACAACAACCTCGGCACGATCGGCGGCAGCACCGCGAGCGGTGTTAATAACGACGGCTCGTTTATGATGTACGGCGGCGTTATTACCAACAACCGCGCAAGCGGCGTTCTCAACAGCTCCGATTTTGTTATGAACGGCGGCGTTATTCTCGGCAACAGCGCGGCAAACGGCGGCGGCGTGTATAACCGCGGCATCAGCTCGACTTCGGCGAGCTTCACAATGGAGGGCGGCGTTATCGTCGATAACTATGCGACGAATGTCGGCGGCGGTTTGTATAACGCGGGCATCGCGATTATCAAGGACGGACGTATCTTCGCGAACAGCGCGGAGGGCGAAGGCGGCGGCGTTTATCAAGGCGGAGCGCTCACCGTTGACCACAGCGCGTATATCTCGAAAAACAAGGTCGGAAGCTCCGCGAACAACGTTTTCCTCCCCGACGGACGGAAGATAAATATCGGCACAAGCCTTTCGGGCACGGTCGGCGTGACGCTTGAAACGCTCCCCACGGGCAGCGGCAAGGTTGATTTCGCAACAGGCGAAATCAACAGCAGCACGCTTAACAAAATCAAGAGCGACAACGGCTCCTACACGATCAAAAAAAGCGGCAGTGAGCTGGCGCTTTACAGAAACACCTCTTCAAGCGGCAGCAGCGGCAGCTCGGGGTCAACGACCACCCACGACTGGGAGCTCGACATTACCCCCAAAACCACCTCGCAAATCCCGAAATCCGACCGCGATGTTGTTCTTGAGCTGCTTAAAACAATGCCCGACTGGATAGTCGGCGCGTATTATGACGTTACGCTGTACGACAACGGCTATGAGGTCGACGAGGCGACGCGTCTGCTTGATGTGGAGCTGACAATTCCGTCGTCAGTCCGCATGGCTAACAGGGAATTCAAGGTAATTCGAGTGCACGACGGCAAGGCGACGCTTCTCACCGACATCGACAGCGACCCGAACACCATCACGGTGCGCTCGCGCTACTTCTCGACTTACGCGGTTATATACAGACTCTCGCAGAGCGGCGCGAACGGCGCAGGCGGTTCGTCGAACGGAACAAACGGCGGCTACGGCAACCCCGCGATGGGCGTTCAGAACGACATTCCGATAGCGGCTCTGGCGTGCGGCTTTACGGCGCTCGCTCTCGCAGCACCCGGCAAAAAGCTTGAAAATGTATGATTGTATATTGTACATAAAAAATCCCCCGCAAAGCGGGGGATTTTTTGACCGCAGCCGAAAACGGTGCACATTGGCTGTCAGCATTTCAGCAATTTGCACAAATCACACCTGAAATAATTTTCATCGAAATTGTTGACTTTTCTGCTTTTTTGTGGTAAAATTAAATGGGTTAATTTATTTTTTCAAATCTGAAGGAAGTAGGTATCTCTATGAATTCAAGAATAGGTAGAAAACTGGTAATGGCAATCGTTATTGCTATTATTTTGACGGTCGGCATTGTCAGCACGGTGACGATCTGGCGGAGCTCCTCTCACACGAACGAGCTGATGGTTTCCCACTCGCAGACGGGTCTTAACATTCTCGTTGCGGAAACGGACGATCAGATCAAGAGAATGGGGGATATCATCGCCGTTACAACAACGACGCTCCAGGCAAATCCCAACGCGGATTACGATATGATCTGGGAGGCGCACAAGGAAACTAACAGCGACTTCGCGGCGGTCGTCAACCTTATGGGCGAGATTGTCTGGCAGACGGACAACTTCAAGCTCGCGGATTTTCTCGGATCAGCCGTGGGCGATGACTACGCGGGAATTGTAGTGGACAGCTCCGCGGGGCTTACTATCCAGTCAAAATCCAAGCTCTACCGCGACGACCGCTATGACGGCGCGATCATCGTCGGAATGTACCTTGACGAAAACACCTGGCTCGACTCTCTCAAAGATCAGACCGGAAGCGAGTTCACTATATTTGACGGCGACACGCGTTTGGCGACGACAGTAATCAATACCAACGGCGGACGCGCGGTCGGCACGCAGATGTCGGCTAACGTCGCCAACGCCGTTCTGACTAATAATCAGCCCTACACGGGCACGGCGCAGATCGTAGGGCAGAAGCACTACGTAAGCTATATACCTATGGAGGATTACAAGGGCAACGTTGTCGGTGCGTACTTCTCGGGACTTTCCTCGAAGGAAGCGGACTCGCTGAAAAACTCGATGATCCTCACGACGATAATCGTCGCGGTCGTTGTCGCGGGGCTTTCGCTCGGCGTTATCGGCGTTGTTTCGATAAGAATGATAGTTAAACCTATCCAGCAGGCTGAGCGCATCGCGAACGATATGAGCACGGGCGTGCTTTCAAACGAGATCGATATGACAAATCTCGCGAACGACGAGCTCGGCGACTTCGTGCGCAAGCTGCAATCCACCGAAAAGGTGCTTTCGAGCTACATCAACGATATTAAAGGCGTGCTCTCGCAAATGGCAACGGGCGACTTCACCGCGAAGCCGAGCGTTGTTTACATCGGCGACTTCGCGGAAATTGAAACCTCGTTCCGCGAGATCAGCCGCTCACTGAAGGAGATCATCGGCAAGATCGCGGACACCTCGCGCGGCGTTCTCGACGGCTCTATGCAGATCTCCGAGGGCTCGCAGCTGCTGGCGGACGGCACGACCACGCAGGCGGCTTCCGTTGAGCAACTTTCGGCGAAGCTCAACGACATCACCGAAAAGGTAGAGGAGAACGCGAAGAACGCGGCGGACGCGGGCAGAATTTCCTCCGAGAGCGCCGAGAAGGTCGAGTACCAGAACGGCGAGGTTCAGAATATGCTTTCGGCAATGGAGGAGATCAAGCACAAGTCCGACGAGATCCAGAACATCATTCAGGCGATAGACGACATCGCGTTCCAGACGAATATCCTGTCGCTCAACGCGGCTATTGAAGCGGCAAGAGCGGGCGCCGCGGGCAAGGGCTTCGCGGTTGTCGCGGACGAAGTCAGAATGCTGGCGGAGAAATCCGCGGAGAGCGCGAAGCAGACCGGCGACCTTATCAACGCGACGATCGTCGCTGTAAACAAGGGCACAAAGATAGCCCAGACGACCGCGGAAACGATGAAGGTAGTAAAGGATCTGTCGGTTCGTACAAACGAGTACATCAGCGGAATTTCCGTTGCGTGTGAGTATCAGGCTGAAAGCATAAAGCAGGTCAAGGATGGCATCGAGCAGATCTCGATGGTAGTTCAGCAGAACTCCGCGACCGCCGAGGAATCCGCCGCTTCCTGCGCGAACCTCAACCAGGAGAGCGCGCACTTGCAGGAGCAGATCGGCAGACTTAAGGTTTAAACACAAACAAAACTTCCCCCGCTTCCGGCGGGGGAAACTCGTTTTATTTTTAAATCCCCCCGCCGGAGGCGGGGGGATTTAAACTGCCTGAGCTCTCCCCGTGAGGGGAGAGCCCTTTCGATATTAAGCTGCTTGCTAAAATGCTTTTTAACGCGTCGTCCGGAATGATTAGTCACTTTTTGCCCACATAGTAGAAGAATGAGAATTTTCTGGTTAAGGTTCCGTTTTCATAATCTATGGTTCCGTCGTCATCGTCGTCCCCCTCGCGGCGTGGACCGCACCCCGACGGGTGTTCATCGGCTTCGCCCAGGAACATAAATTCGCCGCCGAGATAACCGCTGCCGCCAGAGCCGCGGTACTCGCTGTCATAATAAAAATTAACGTTATAACAGAGCAGCTCGTTGTCCTTAAGAACAATCCCATAGTCCTCGGGCTTTGGGCGCTTCGGCCATTCGTCCGCGGTAAAGACCCCCGCTTCCAGCGCCTCCTGTTTAACCCTGTCGCGCTCAAAGGTATCGTCATCGTGCATATTTCTGCCTTTCCAGGCGTAAATCCTATCCCACAATTCCTTGGCGTCGTCCGAAGCCTTATCCTTCGCGGCTCTGTATTGCCGAAGCCCGTCTATATAGTCGGGGTCGGTGTCGCTTGTGATAACGCGCACGGCATCCTCCTCGGTCGTTCCCTCAACATCGAATATCACCACATAATATTCCTCACTGAACGGAATGGTTGCTTTAAAGGAAACGTTCCGATACCCGTCGTGGTCAACATAATCGCGGTAATTACCCTCAATTTCCTTGCCGCCCATTTGGAAATTGACTATCATTCCGCCGGTCGAGGCGTTGACGGTGAGCACCATGATAACCGAAGCTACAACAGCCGCCGCCGCGATCATCAGCGGCTTAAAATACCTTTTCCGTCTTTTAGCGCAAATTCCCGTCTTTTCGACAGCCGCTTTCCCGATTCGCTTTACAGCGCCGCGCGGGGCTTTCGCGTTAAAATCCGCGGGGGCAAGCTCGTCCAGCTCGGACGGCGTTAAATTCCCCAAAATATTCTCGTAAATTTCCATAGCTACCTCCATTCCTCCAGCCGCTTGCGAAGCTTTTCGACGGCGCGCGACGTGCGCGTGTCGACGTTTGAGACGGACATTTTCAGCCGCGCGGCGATCTCCTTTGAGCTTTCACCGAGGTAAAATTTCCGCAAAAGAATTTCGCGGTCGGGCTCGGGCAGGTTTTTCACCTCGGACAGAACGGCTCGCCGCAGCTCAGCGTTTTCGTGCTCGCTCTCGACGGAGCTTTCCTCCGAGAGCACTTCTTCGTCAAGGGGAAGTGTTTCTTTGGTTTTCCGCGCCGCGTCGAGGGCGTTGTGCCGCGCCATTGTGCAAAGCCACGCCTTGACGCTCCCTTTTGACGGGTCGTACTTGTCGAGCTCGAGATAAAACTCCGCGAAAACGTCCGCGGCGCACGCCTCGATATCCGTGTTTGAAGCCTCGCTGAGATTTCGCCGAACGACCGCGTAAACCAGCCCGCCGTACTGCTTCGTGAGCGCCTTCAAGCCCTTTTCGGGGTTTTCCCGAAGCAGCCCCAGCAATTCCGCGTCCCGCAAAGTATCACATCCCGATGTTTCGCTTCATCTATCTA
>JAIDPG010000383.1 GCA_029062865.1 Oscillospiraceae bacterium | reverse complement strand
AGTATAATTAAAGACAACGTATGATCTTTAACAGGATAAGCATTAAAATTCAAGTCTGCATACGATTGGCTTGAAAATACAGTATAATTAAAGACAACGTATGATCTTTAACAGGATAAGCATTAAAATTCAAGTCTGCATACGATTGGCTTGAAAAAACGGTAAAATAATTTTGAAATATACGGTTAGGAGCTTTATTATATGAATATGGAAGAAAACGCCTTCGAGTGGAAGGACGAATACAATATCGGCGTGGAGTCGATCGACGGCGCCCATCGGCAGCTGTTCAGGATAGTCTCGCGTATCATCAACAACTTTGAAAGCAACGATTTCGAGAAAAACAAAGCAACGTGCATCGAGGCGATAAAATATCTCAAAAACTACTCGATCCAGCACTTCGCGGACGAGGAAAAATATATGCTCGCAAACGGCTACCGCGGCTATCAGCTCCACAAGAGAGTTCACGATAATATGCGCAACGTTGTTATCCCCGCGCTCGAAAAGGAAATGGAGCTGAAGTCGTACTCCAAGGAAAGCATGGAGAATTTCCTCGGCGTCTGCGCTGGCTGGCTTTCGGCGCATATTCTGATCGACGACGCGGCGATCTGCGGCAAGGCGCAGAGTAAATGGCGCAATTCCGACGAGCGGAGCGTCAAGGTATTAAACGATATCATTGAAAGCTGCAGCGCGAATCTTTTCGCGATGAGGGCGGAGGTGATCAGCCGCAACTACGAGGGCTTCCGCCTCGACGAGCTTTTCATACATAAGGACGCGCTCGTGGCAAACAACGGCACGCTTTTCACCGTCACAACGGCGATCGAATACCCGATGCTGAAGGTGATAGCGAAGCGCTTTGTAAAAAGCCGCGTTTTCGAGCTCGACACGGTAATGCAGTCAATGCTGTCCGAGATGATCTCTTCGTTCAACAAGTCGGTCATTATGGCGTATCTAAAGGAGAACCCGATGGTTCAGGACAGCAAGGACATCACGCCCAAGGCGTTCTACGAGGACTTTGAGAAGGACTATCCCGATTACACCATGCTCTGGAAAACGTATTGCGGGAGGTTTGCGTTTACGGTGAGGAAAGAAACTTTGTAACATGATTGACATATCCCCCGCCCGGCGGGGGAATTTTTTTGCGAAAGCGAGCAGTGCCGCGTTTGGAAATCGGCTCACGATGTTGTATCAAGGCGGCTTCCGTGGATTTTAGCCACTACGCTGCGTCGAGATTTTTCGGTATGTTCTTTTAACACGGATTACGCCCCTCTTGTTCGACGCGCGGCGTCGGAGGGCGAGGGGACACCCCTTCGGGGGCGGGGGAAGATAAAAATCCAACAAAAAGCGGGCATTCCCCCGCCACCTACGGGGTTTCCCCT
>JAIDPG010000382.1 GCA_029062865.1 Oscillospiraceae bacterium | reverse complement strand
CTTCAAGCCCGTTACGTTAACGTTCAGCTTGTTGTACGCGGTCATCGCGTTGATGTTGTGCTGGATAATCATTCCCAATGTAATTACCCACCGCGGCGGCGCTTAAATTCAGCCTGCACGCGCTCCCAGACCTCGGGCGGGATTATCGCTTCATGGCTGCCCTCGACATAGTACCGCGTGACCTCGCCGTTGTTTTTCTTCTTTTGCTTTGTGAGGTAGTCCACGGTGAAAACCTTTTGCAAAAGCGCGTCGCCCTTGTATTTTTCGTTCGTGAGAATGCTCTTGACGACGGTCTTGCTCCAGACCTCCTTGCCGCCGGGCGTGGGAATTTTGTCCTCGGTGAGTGCTTTCGCTATGGCGTAGGGCGTTGCGCCGTTTAAGAATTCGTCGTAGATCCGCCGAACGATAACCGCCTGCTCCTCGTTGACAACAAGCCCGCCGTCCTCGCCGCGGTCGTAGCCGAGAAAGCGCTTGTACGGCACGGAGACCTCGCCCTTTTCAAACCGCCGCCGCTGTCCCCACTTGCAGTTTTCGGAGATCGAGCGGCTTTCCTCCTGCGCGATGCCCGCCATTATCGTAAGAAGAAGCTCCCCGCGGCTATCAAACGTGTGAATGTTCTCCCGCTCGAACCAGCACTCGACGTTGTGCTCTTTAAGCAGGCGAATTGTCGTGAGGCTGTCGATAGTGTTCCGCGCGAACCGCGATACGGATTTCGCGATTATAAGGTCGATCTTCCCCGCCAGCGCGTCCGCGATCATTCGCTTGAAGCCCTCGCGGCGCTTTGTCGAAGTCCCAGAAATACCCTCGTCCGTGTAGATCCCGACAAACTCCAGATCGTCGCGATTCTTTATATATTCCGTGTAATATTCGACCTGCGCCGCGTAGCTCGTCAGCTGATCCTCGTGGTCGGTGGAGACCCTCGCGTAAGCCGCCGCGCGGCGCGGAGCGCTCTCTGTCGCTATTTCCGCCGCTGGAATTTCCGTCACTCGTACTGCCATTTCTCATTCCTCCCGTCATAAAACAAAATCTCAAGCCCGCCGTCTTTTTCGGCGGTTATTTTTGAAACGTCCGTTATCTCCTCTCTTCTCGCGGAAAACATTGCCGTAAGCTTGTCCTCCTTAATCTTCGCGTTGTCGCAGCTTCAGCAGTGCCAGCACGCGTATTTTCCGTTGTTGGAGCGCCTTGTGAACGGCTTTCCGCACTCCCTGCAGATAATTTTCTCCGAAAACGGATAGGCGGGCTTTTGCGCGGCGCGGCGCTCCGCCTCGATCTGCGCCAGAGCGAACGTATCCGCGTCGATTATCGGCTCGTGAGTGCCCTCAAAGCGATAGATCGGCAGCTCGCCGCGGTTTTTGACCTTTGTGTGCGTTATAAAGTCCTTGACGAAGGTCTTTTGCCGGTCTCGTATACACATCTGACGCTGCCGACGACTTAATAGTAGTATAAATCCGTGGTCGCCGT
>JAIDPG010000381.1 GCA_029062865.1 Oscillospiraceae bacterium | reverse complement strand
TATAGACAACCACAGTCAACTGTCGTATAATATAAATATAGAGAGGGGGTGATTAAATTGGACAAAAAAATAAAGGAGCTTATCGAAGTGCTCAAACAAATCGACAAGCTCCTAACCCAAATCTTAAAATTGCTCATCACGGCAGGAACGATTTGGGCAGTCATTAAAGGGACGTTCTTCTAAACGATCCGCTTTCAAAGGGGAGGGCTGCAACCCTCCCTAATGAAAGTATATCATATTTCGGAAAGGAAGTCAAGGGTTTTATGAAAAAAGATATTTTGAAGCTGGCTTTGACGTTTGTCGATATTGTGATTACTTTATTTGCAATACTTGGGCTGATATGGTTATTCTTTATCAAGTGAGGTAAAAATGATGTATATTAAGCAATACCGGCTTAAAGCAGGGATTTCCGTCCCAAAGATGTCCGAAATTACCGGCATTCCCGTTCGTACCATTGAAGCCTTGGAAAAACGGGGGGACTGCCTTGTCTCAAACGCCAAAAAAATCGCTGACGTTCTTGGTCTTAAAATTGACGATTTTTTTACGTTACCTGAAAGTGAATAAATCATATTCAACAACAAACGGCGCTGTGTAATGCAGTGCCGTTTGTTGCTGCTGGTTGTGACATTATCCGCGCGGGTTATGCTTGAGATAGCGATAAAATATATTCTTTACACTATCTTCGGTATTTCGCCCCCCAAACTTCATTGCGATTTTAAAAAACTTTTCGTTCTCATAGATACGCATTTCAAAGATCATACGCGTGCGTCTATCTCGAATGGACGATATGTATTTCTCGATTCTTGTGATTTTTTCCATATCTTCCACGATCTGCTGCTCGTACATTTCTTTTTTCGCCATCGCGCGAATATATTTTTCCTCGGTTGGGTTGCGAGAGGAGGGGCTGTTAGAAATGCCGCTTGTATCAAAGATCGGCGAGCGTATTGTTTCGCTGCTGATCTCGCGTATCTTATCACGGCATTGCTCGATGTGTGCCTTGATAATGTTGTACTCGTTTAATTCTTCAAGCGTCATTTCCATATTCCCCCTTAATTACTTGTGTAACCCTTTTCCCGCGCGAATGTTTCAATTTTCTTGACTGTCACTTTACCAATCCCCGGTATACTCGCTGCTTTAAGTTCTTCTATAAAAAGAGCGGCGGTGTCACGATGCGCGGCGGTCACCTGCGCGACAAGCTGAGCATCTGTCATTTTTCGGAGTGCAACCGCACGCGAGTGTATTTCCTTTGGTGTTCCGTCTTTGACCTTACCCATTTTTATCCGTCCTTTCGTCAAGTCCTTTCGCTATTTTGTTACAACCCTCGATTTGAAGAACAAGAAGTTTCAAGTTTTCTTTTGCACATTGTATTCTTTCTAGGCACAATGCTTTTTCTTCCACATACGTCACCAGGAAACTGCCTTGTTCACATACCTTTGCCAAGTCGTAATTGTATTGACGAAGCTGTTCTAGTTCCGCGAAAAAACTGTAATACAAATTCAAGTTGTAATTCTCTGCAAGCTTTTCAAAATATGGAATTAAGTTATAAATGCCGACTATATTTCTGTTTGAAAAGGCCGCGTGACCTAATCTCGCAAGACTTCTGTCAATCTCGAGAAATTCGCCGACAAGCATTGCAAACGCTTTTTGTCTTTCTTGCAACTCTTGCGGAACGACATACTTATCAGCACTTAACAAAGCGTGTTGCCATTCGTCTCTGTTACGATCGAATTCTTCATCGCCGAACCCTTTATCTTCCAAATGCTCATAGAGAATCCTGTTCCCCTTGATGTATATATCAACAAGTTCGTTTGGAGTGAAGTATTTCTTGCGCGTTGTAATACCGCCAGGATAAAATGCACGCGTGCGCATCTTCAATATTCTCTCTTCAGTCTGTTTTGGTGTCTCGCGCCGGAAGGCTGGGTGAAATATTTTGTTAAAGTCACTAAGCATTTTTACCTACTTTCCACGATTCAGCATACCGAACATCGTCTGAAAGCAGAACATCGTCGCCCGCGCGTCGGCAAGGCTGTCGTGCGGCTTGCCGTTCCAGTCGTAGCCGTAATATGCGGCGCAGCTTACAAGCGACTGCCATTTGCGCGAAATTCCGTCCGCGGCAGTCTCGGTCTTAATACTCTCGAAGATTCTCTTGATGTCAAGCGTTTCCGTGTCGGGCAGCTCAATTCCGCCGCTCGCGAGGAAGTCAAGGTCGAATTGAGTGCTATATCCGACAATCAGATCCGCGCTGTTCAGCAGCCGCTCGATCTCGGCTTTCCTGTCGGTGAGCGGCAGGCAGTCCTTGACCGCCTCGGGAGATATTCCGTTGATCTTCTCGGCTTCATCCCACCGCTCGTGGAAGATCGGCTTGATCAGAAAGTCCGCCAGCGCGTGCCCCTGCATATCCACCGCCGAGAACTGAATGATCTCGTCCTCGTTCGGGTTCAAGCCCGTGGTTTCTGTGTCAATTGCGATTATGTTCATCTTGCTGCCTCCTCAAAACTTGATCTGTTCCGCTTTTCAAACGATTCTGTTACAGTGGGATACTCCCGATTTCCTCTTTCGTCGAAAACGCACGGGCGAATTCCCAAAATAACGTACCCATCCGGCAATGACACGGGCGGATGACCGTGCCCGGCGACATAGGTAATGCGGTACAGTGCGCTGCGCCCCGTGTATCCGCTTTCACTTGTGAATTCGTTCAATGCGATATAATCGCCGACGAGAAAATTTCTGTCGTTTTTGCGGATCTCAAATGTTTTCTCCCCAGAAATTACCTTATTGAAGTACTCGGGGAAAATCTTTAATACGTGTATCATTGTGATGTACTGTCCTTTCTTAAAGTATCCGTAAGCTCTTCGAGGAGCTTGTGTAACCTTGCGTTATCTGATTTAAGCGCGGTTATCTCGTTAGGAGTGAGCCCCGTATTCTCGTAGGCGGCGAGGCGGTTAAATGCTTCTTGAAATCCGCACCCATCACATTCGCCCTCACGTAAGGAGCAAAAGTCCTCGCAACCGTCAACGTCATCTACCTCTCCATTTCGTGCAAAACTGCACATACACTTCAACGCGTAATCTTTATCGTTCGGAAAAACTTTTACAGTAAGCCTATCCGTGCTTGACCGCTTCTCCTCCTGGATAATTTCCGATACGTCTACATTGTCGGGAGCGAGGCAAAATGCGCCTTCCGCCTCATATTCGCCTTCTTCCCACGCTCTTGCAAAGTCCTCCAAAGTGTTAAACCCGCAAAGTCCGGCTTCTTCCTCGCTTTGGTGTATGGTCAGCATAACGGCTTCGTCATCGTCATCGCGCCAACCGCTAAGATGATAGCTCTCGTAATTGTCGTAATCCCACAACGAGAAAAGAAGCTCCCGACCGTCTATCGGATAGCCGGTACCTTTAACTTTTCCGCGAATAATTTTAGGTTGATAGCCCATTTTTACACGTCCTTTCCGTCCATTTTCGCGCCGCAGTCTTCGCAATAAGTGGCACGATAACTGTCCCAAGCGTGTTCTTCTCCGCACTCGGAACAAACTTGATAGCCGTCGTATTCAATCCAGTGTCCGTGCCTTTCGGGGCGAACGTCGGCGGCAGGAATAGTTTCGGGCAATTCGGAAAGAGCCTTGCCGAAGCCCTGGCTTTCTTCACCAAACAAAATGTTGAACCTTTCACAAAGTTTCGCCAACTCAATGCGTAAATTGTCCGCGTCAAGGAATACTCGGATGTATCTCGCCATTGCCTATCCTCCTCAAAAACCTAAATCGACCCTGCCACAGCTAGTGTCGACATTATCCAGAGGTCTATAAAACTCATAGAGAACGTTGTTTTTGTCCTCATCGTCTGCCACTATGCCGCTTTTAACATCGTCGACCGAAAGCATCGACGAGCAGAACACCTCCGCTCCGCTCGGCAGTTCCGAGAGTGCGGCCATTAACTCATATACCTTCATTCTGCCCCCTCCTCAAGCGTCATCTGCATATCGGGCTCTTCCTGCACAGTCTCTCGACGTGCCATAAATTTGTTTTGCACCGAGGTTGTAATTCCAGCGAGATCATCAAACCAACCGTTCAACGCGTCGTTGTCAAAATTCACGCCAAGGATCACCGCTTCCGGCAAAAAGCCCTTTTTTACGCACAGCACATTTTGGCCGTCCGATAAAGTCCGCATGTGATATGTTGTCTGATCGTCCGTAACTATCGGCTTTAAATAGTCGCCGTTTATGAAAATAAGGTCATTTACAGTTTCAAAGATCAGATACTCCGCATTTTCAATAATAACGCGCTTCGGCGGTTTCTCGATTTGAACATCGCGTTCTTTGTCATCGCTGAACAGCTCTTCAGAGCCGTTTACCTGCCTAAAGCAAATTGCAGTGATGTCCTTCTCGGAGTAATCCAGCATTGAAGCGAGGCTGTCCTCCGACATAGGCTCAATTCCCGCGAGTATGTACATCGCTCCGCCGTCGCCGATCCACTGAGTGTTGTCGGGCAGAGTCTGCATAAGCAAGCGCTTTTTCGATTTGCAGAGTGCCGCGACGCGTTTTTTCTTGATCATTCCGCCGCTCCTTCCTGTTGTACTTTAATTATATTCTGATATGAACTTAAGAATGGAATTCTATACCCGACAACAGTTATTGTATATGTGCCGCCAATTTTTAACTGCCCTTGGATATTTGAACTATTCCATTTCCCACGAATAAATGTGTCGGTGTTTTCAAAAACCAATGCATTGCCGTTCGTGTCATCACCAAAAACTAAGTATTTAGACTCGCCGCCTTCGCCGCCCGCAAAGACCCGCTCCTTATCTGTTACGGTGATTGTATATTCAGTGTCGTTAAAATTGAACAGCGTATAGATTCCCACAATACATAGAATGGTTGCTGCAACTATAACAAGCCGTGCTATTGGAAAAATTCTTGATTTATTCATACCAGCAGCCCTCCCATTTTCTCAACAACCGCCTTCAAAACGCCCTTAAACTTCTCCCGCTCCTCTTCCGGGAGCTTGCCGATAGTCTCAAGCGCGGTGTTGAAATTCCGCTGGACTTCCTCCAGGCAGATCTTAATGCGCTCCTTCTCGCTGGTCGGCGGTGCTTTTTTTGCACTCGACTGCAAATCCGTGTTTCTTTTCCTCAAGCGTTCAATCTCGGCGAGGTATTTTTTTTGCTCCGCCTCAACAGCCGCCCGCCGCTCGCTTTCGGATTTTTCGCGGAGCTCGGCGAGTTCCTTATCGTGCTGCTTTTTGACAGCCTTTTTCGCCTTTTCGGCGGCTTTTTTCTCGATCTCGGCGATCTCCGCTTTGGACGGTTTCTCGACCGCGACTTCAACGGGCTTTGCCTCAAGCTCTTTGATGCGTTCGTCCTTCTTTGTCTGAATGTCCTTTTGAGCGGCGAGCTCTGCCTGAAGCTTCTCCATATCGTTCCGCATTTTTTCGAGCTTGCTTTCCTCTTTGGACTTCTCGCCGAGGTCAAGCGTCAGCTGTTCGTTTTTCTGCTGAAGCTCCTTGACGCGTTGTTCGAGCTCGCGCACAGACAACTGCTCCGCGTCGCCGCTCTCGATGAGCGCGTCGCGATCCTCGCTGTCAAGAGCGAGCATTGCCGTAAGCTTTGTGATACCGAGGTGCTGCAAACCCGTCAGCTGTTCTCCGTAGGTCTCAAAGCAGCGGATAAAGTTGTATGCCTGCCGCTGTCCGATTTTAACTCCAAGCTTGCAATACGCTTCAAAATCGCCATATCCAAGGGCGCTGTAAAGCTTTTCATCGCGCATCAGCTTCAAATCCTGTCCGACCCTCACGATGCTCTCCGCCGCGATCTGCGCATTTGCGATTATGCGGCTGTTCAGTTCTTGTGCTTTTGATCTTACTTCTTTTGTGAGTTCCATAGTTTACGCTCCTATTCTGAAATTTTCCGCTGTCGTTTGAGTAATAGTGATTTTCGGATCAAGCGACATCGTTTTTAACTTTGCCCGAACACGTTTGAGCCATTTTTCAACAAAATCCCGTACTTCCTTCGGCGGTGCGCAATTGTACTTGCCGCGATTCTGTATCAGATTTCCGTGATTGCTGATGTTGACGGTGAAATACGGCTTTTCCGGTTCGTCTTTTTTCCGAAGCCCGAAAATGTTTGTTTCGCCGCTCGAACACCGCCGTATATATGTTTTTACGCAGTGCTTCAGCTCGTTGCTCTCGTTGATAAAATCGGAAACATTTTTAAGAGGTACGATTATGAAATCTTCACCCTCAAGCGCAAGGCGTTCAAGGAGCTTCGCGCGCTCCTTCAGCTTGTTCTCATACTGAATGTTTCTGATCTTATCCTTCATATCGGAGAATCGGTCATGCTCGATTTTGACGTCCTGGGGATAGATAAGGCTGCGGTTGTGCTCCAGATCCAAACCGCTGAGGATTGCCATTTGTATATAATCCGACCAGCACATCAGCGTATCGGATTTTTCGTATTTCAAGGACTGTTTTTCCAGGTACCGCGTCAGCGTACCTAGTTTAATTGAGCGGCAAGCCGTCATTGCTGCGTCTATTGTTCTGAGTCCGTGGAATTTATCTATGAAGCTTATAAACCCGTCCCAGTCATTAAGCTCAAGATGCCACCTGTTCCAGTAGTACCATTGACTGTACGTGATATTTGCTTCGACGAATTTCTGCATAACGAGCCTGTCCACACCGAGCTGCTTTGCGGGACTTCCGGTGTTAATCGGAATTACCTCGCGGTCGTTCAGCAAGCTGTACGCAAGATTTAACAGTCCCATTTTTGCCATGCTCTCAATAGAGGGCATTCGGAATACTCCGCAAAATATCTCAACGGGTGTGTAATCACGGTTATTTGCGAAAAGCGGCCGAATATCGATATTTTCAAACCTCGGCTTATTCAGCTGCTGAGCAAGAGCCTTTGTGACCTCGATCGCGTTTCCGGTAAATATCATTCCGGGTTCGCGCACGCCATACCGCGGCGGTATCCTATCCCAGCGCGACGGCTCGTCCACACCCGGTGTGCTTCCGTAACGGTAAACAGCTTCGTAAAGCCCCGTGATCTTGATTCCGCCGCTCTTCACTTGCCAGAACTCACGCTTGACTTCCGCAAATCTAACGTCGAGCCTTGCCTTGTATCCGCTATCGGTGCATTCGCTGTCATATCTCTTTTGCACGGAGAAGTATCTGCTCACAAACTCTTCATCGTTCACCTTTTCAACAAACGCCGCGCGAAAGCTCGAAATACTGATCTTATTCATCTTCTTCACGCTGATATACTTTATCGGTCGGCCACAAGCCGGGCAGGTTCCTTTTTTCTTGTTTTTCACGCCCTCTATGCTTGTGATCTCACCGCAAGCCCCGCAAATGCCTTTTGCGACGCGTTTTTCAAATGTGTAAAACCACGCCGCTTCGGTAAGCATCTCGTCCTCGATCCATTTACGGAAATCTTCCGGGACACCATCAGACAACTGCGCCATTCGGTTTGTGGTGCGCATTTCCAGCCGCTCTTTTGCCGCCTCTTTTTTATCATTTTTCAACTTCCTTTGATATGCCGCGAACCAGCTCAATCCGTTATCATAAAGCTTCTTCTTCGGATAGCTTTCGCGATATACGGTATTCAGCAGCTTGTGCCGCTTTGCAAAACCGAGGATTACTTTTTCGGCGTTGTTCATAGGCAGATTCTTACATTGGGTGCTCCATCCGTGTATCAATCCCCACACTTGATCGGACACCCCAAGCCCATTATTAATATCCGATGTGGATATGACAAAATCACCGGGCTTCGCCTCGTGCTCGCTGTCATAACGTTCCGATGCAAACTCTCCGTTCTGCGTCAGGAAGTGCCGCTCGGCGATGTTGAGAACCGCGTTGTGTTCCCGCGATTTGTTGTCCGAGCCGTTGTAAAACGCTATCACAAGAACCTCGCCGTTTTCCTTGTTATTGACGACCTCGGCGGTGTAAGCGTGATAGCACTCGGCTCTATAATAAGTTGTGTCTTTGTCCGCCTTGCCGACTTTTACCTTAACGGAGGGCGTTATCGGCGTTTGCTTAAGTTCCTTTAATCCTTTCATACCACACCGCCTTAATCAAACAAGCTGTCAAGGTCGAGATCGAGCCTCGGCGTGTTCTCCCCGGAGAGCTTCAGCGGCTCCTTCGGCGGTACAGCCTCCGCCGCTCCCTCTATGCCGAAGTATTCACGAACCCACTCGAAATGCTGCTCTTCCGTGACCCTTGCAAGGCCTCTGTTTCCCTTTTTCACCTCAAATTTGTGACCTTTGCCAAAGCAGTGATCGATACACCCGGAAAGCGTCAAGCCCTTACCGACAATATCCTGCGCGATCATCTCCGAAACAAGCGGGCGTATATAATTCAATGTGTCCCGCTCCAGATCATTTTTGGGCTCTCCAAGCTTCGCAAAGGCTTCATCGAAGATATTATCGAACACCTGCGTTTCTTTTTGCTCCGTATTCTTTGCTTTTCTTGCCATATGTATTTCCTTTCCACACTTCCAACAAAATCCGCTCGTATCGCATTTTAGGCTATTCCGCAACGATAACGCCCGCAAACTTCATTGAAATCTTCACTTTTCCCTTAAATTTTCTCCTTAACCGCCGCTCGAATGGCTTTTTAGGCTATTCGGCGGAGATTTGCCCTTGACCGCCTTGTACAGCTTTATGTAATGCCCATACCGCTCGCGGCGTATCATTCGGATATGAGCGAACGGTCTCCCGGTGACCTCGTTTGTGCCGACCTCCGCCGACAGCACGATCCACCCGATATATATCCGCTCCAGATACCGCTTGACCTCGTCGTTTCGCGCCGCGTCCTGGAGCTTCCGCATACGCTTGCGCGATACCGCGTTATCATCGGTGACCTCGTCGGGGCGTTTGAGGTTTGCCGAGCCGTTCCAGCTGCGTTCGTACTTTGAGGCGTGCTTTTGCTCCTTTGCGAGATATTCGCACATAGCCTCACACAGCCCGCTGTCGTCGGGCTGAAGCACTCGCGTGTTGGTATAACCCAACCGCCAGAGCTTCACGATCTCGTCGCTTGATATCCCTGGCGCGGTGTTGAACACAACGTGATAATGCGGGCGTGTCCCAGCGCACTTCCCTTCATATACGTAAAGATATTTCAGCACCGCGCCTTTTCGCTCGTAGAGACGCCTCACCCGCTTTACGAAATTTCTGAACTCCCGCTGCGACTGCTGCTTGCACGTTACCTTCTTGAACGTGAGAGTTATCATAAAATCACCCGCGCCAAAGTTGTTGTGAAACAACCAACGGTAATTCCGCCGCGAGTTGCTGTCGTTAAGGTTCTTGATCTTCGGCGGAGAAGCCCGCGCGCGAGTGCTCCGCGCCATTCTCACCGCCTGCTGCTCCTCCTCGGAGTACTCGAACCAGTCAACCTCTTTGTATCGGCAGTTATGCCGACTAAGGGACTTCTCCCTTATAAACGTGTGTTTCCTCATGTTTTCACTTCCCCATCAAAAACGATCTCAGCTTCTTTTTCTTTTTAGAAAAAAGAAAAAGAAGCAAAAAGAAAAATCATTCATTCATGTTGTGGTGTGTTTTTTTGAATGAGCTTGAAAGGTGATCTCCCTCTCAAACGGTCGAGAAGTTAATACTCATTACAAGCCAATCACGCGGCAATGTGCCGCGATTTTTTCAAAAAAACTATTGACTTTTTCACGGGAAAGTGATATAATATTTATAGGGTATAAGTTTTGCACTCGAATGCAAAACCTGCTTTTTCACTTTCCCTTTCCTCGCCGGCTTCGGCGAGGATTTTTTTATATGCCGAGTTCGTTCGCGCCGATCCCAAGCTCCTGCGCCTCGGCTCTCCATCTCTCAATAATTCTGTCTCTGTAAAAGCAACGCCATAGAGATGTTTCAGTTCCGCTGAAATACTCGCAGCCGCCGTTCTCAGTGCAATGGGTCTGACATATCGGCGCGTTGTACTTGCCGCAGTGTACCGTGAAATGCGCGTCCGCGCCGCATTTGGGGCATTTCATAATGTCTTCACCTTCCTTTTTTGGTTTTGGCGTTATACGCTTCTCTGCTTTTGATCAGCCCGATTCCGACGCCGCGGCGGCGGTTGCTGTACCATATCCACGCCGCCAGCTCGTCAAAGCCGAAGCCGCGCAGGTCGCCGTTTTCATCGATCACGCCGAAAAACGGCGCGCCGGTCGTGAGCTTTTTCACATACTTGATCCGCCCGAAGCTGTCAATCAATTCCCAATTTCCGTCATTTTTGATTATCGGAGGCTCACTTAATGCTTGTCCGGGCTTGTCCTTGTTATATCCGAGGACATCGGGGACGTTCTGCCGCTCTATGTACACCGCTTTAAGCTCACAAAACTCCACGCGCTCGCTGCCGGAATGCTCAATGTGCCTTATTGCGCACTTCGCGCCCTTTTCGTTCTTGTACGTCCTGACGCGGCTGTCAAGGCTCTCCAGGACGGGATCGCCGCGGTCGTTATCGCCGGTATAATAAACGTCGTCCTTACTGTCGTACACGACCCATTTGTTTTCTATCAGCATACTATCACTCCCAATCCTTGAAGAACCTGCAATCGCAGCACGTCAGCACATAGCAGAAACTCTCGTGCATATCGCTTTTGCAGTATTTCGGGTTGTAGTAGTATCTGACGGGCTCCGGCGTCGGAAATATCCCGCAGTCAAAAACATCGGATACCGCGCGCTTGGTGGTCTCTGTCGGTTCGACATCGTGCGTCAACCAGAAGTCGCCCCGCGCGAACAGCTCCGAAGGACGAAGCCCCTCACTCTCCGCGCCGTTGAGTATGCACAACGCCACAAGCGCCTGGAACTCGTAATCGCAATAACCGCCCTCGCTCGCTACGATGTGCTCTATCTCCCGCCGCTCGTCGTCCGAGATTGCGTAACGCACGGCGGGCGCGTCGGCTTTCGGAACTCTCGACTGTTCCTGCTCCCAAATCTGCTCGTAACCCGCGTTTATCGCCGCTATGCACTCTTGCGTTGTGTACGGCGCGGTGTTGATGCTCTTTTTGCGAGTAACCGCGTTCGCGGGCGTTCCGCCGCTCGCCGTTACTTCGATGCGCCGCGATCCCACTGCGGGGAGCTCTTCCGATTCTCTTGCGTCGTGCTCTGCTATCAATGAAATAAGCGGAATCGCGAGCACGAATATCGCTACAAATAAGACTATCAGCTTTTTCATGTGGTTTCTCCTCCCTTTGCATTGTTAACTTTTCTTTCCACATGGTGTTACCTTCCCGCAGCCGCTCAACCGTTCTCGGTTGTAATCCATTCGTAGATCCTAAGCGCGCGCTCAAATAGCTCTTTTTGTGCCTTGCTGAGATCGTCGTTCTCAAGCTTTCTTTGAGTTGACTCCAAATTCTTAGCGCCGTAACCCGCAGCCTCTCGGAGCAGTTTAACATCATCGTGCGGCAGCCTTATTGCTTTTAAGGTTGACGGTTCAATACGAAACGCTTCCGCATCCGAGAGTGTACCGTGTTTCGGCTCACAAATCGGGATTAAATCGTTGCGTCCCATATAGTCACCGATGTTCCAAACGAAAAAGCCGTGGGGGATTTTCTCAACGATCTTAAATTTGTGCTCGCCGTTTACATACTCATCAGCGGTCAAATAGCTCTCTACCTCTTTGATCTCGCCGTTTATCGTGATTTTCATCTCCGCACCCTTTGATTTTGTTGCCATTTTATACCACCTTTCTGCCTAGCCCTCGTTGAGCTTGTCCGCAACGGCCTTCGCCGCCGCCTCATTATCAAATATACCGTCGAAATACTCACGGTTGCCCGCGTGATCTACCTCGTTCACATCGCGGAGACGGTACACTTGGAATATCTTATCACCGCCTATGTACTGCGAGCTTACTTGCCACTTACTTTTCATTGGTGTCACCTCCGTAATAAAATTCCTTTGTGTCGGGAATCGTGTAATAATGGCAGCTCATAACGTCTCGTTCCGCCGCCCATTCTTTAAGTGTCTGCGCAATCCTGCGGTCGAGGTCTTCGATGTCCTCTTTACGCGCCGTAGAAAACAGCTCCTCGGCGTCGCAATATTCGCAGGCGTTGTTCTCGAGTATTTCAATAATATCATCTCCAAGACAGCCTCCTAGCTCCTCAATCGTGAGAAGCTTGCCCTTGCCAATGCTCACAAAGTCGTCCTTGCCGGTGTAGCCATACTTGCGGAGAAGTTTCTGCGCAATCGTGTTCAGTTCATCGAAGGTCGGATTCTCCGGGACTTCTTCGTGTTCCAGCTTCAAGAAACCATCGCCCTCATTGGTGTTAAAGCAGTAAAACCACTTACTTTTGTTCTTCATAGTTATCACCACCTCTCTATTGTGTCATTCTGCTTTCTTGCCTTGTATGCCTCGGCTCTTTGGGCGGCGCGTTCTGCGTCAGCGTCGAATTGCTTTTGCGTTTTGAAAAACCTGCAATCGCTTACAAAATCCTTGCCGTCATCAAGCAGAATCGTGCAACGGCCGAGTGTGTATGCAAAACATTCATGTTTCAAGCATATCGCTGCGCATTTTTTACACGTTGTTCCTAACTTTATTGGAATGCACCTCTTTTCTACGATTTTAATTTACGCCTGTTCCTTTACGCCCGCCCACGCCATAAGCGCATTTTTTTCGAACTTCCAAAGTTTTTGACCGACCCGCTTTGCCGGGACATCACCTCGCTTTGCCATTCGCCTTAATGTGTCCGGGTATAACCCCAGAAGCAAAGCGGCATATTCGGTATCCATTATCAAAGGAGCCTTCTCCCAACTTGTTATCGGGCGTTTTATCGGCGTAACCTTGCTTCTTGACATCGTTGTCACCTCTCTTCCTCAAGCGCGCCCGCGTGTTTAAAAGCCTCGAGCATTTTAGGGAACTGTCGTGCTATCCAGTCAACGATCTCCTCATTACTCGCCCACGAGTCCTCTGCTAAGCCGCTCTCGGCCAGGAACGCGTGTATCAGCTCGTGCCGAACGATTCTTTGGCGAAATGCGTCCAAATCTGCATAGTTTCCGTCGCCCGGCTCAAAAGTGTTGATTACGATCCTATGTACGGTGTGATCGCAGTAGCCTTCTATGCCTTCCAGATCTGCGTCCTCGCTTTCGGTGCTCTCAAGAATATCATAATTCGCGCCGAGAACTTCGACGATTGCCAGCAATTTCATAATGGCATCACCTCGCTTCCTTTCTGCTGTTCATTTGTCGCGCTTTAGCCCTGCTATTACAGCCATTTTGCTCAACGCATCAAGAGATATTTCGACAACCTTTTTGAAATACTCCGTCTGCATCTCCGAGATCTTGTCATACGCAAAGAGAATTTTTGCGGCGACGAGTAACGCGATACTGTTTGCAACTATGCCCACGATAACAAGGATAAGGAACACCGTTTCGTTCATCGGTATCACCTCGCTTTCTTGATTTTCACCTTAAGCGCAGTTTTCGTTCGGTTTATCACTTTTGGTGAACAGATAGATGAAATCCATCTCAGGAAAAATGTTGAATTTGATGCTCATCGCCTCGTCCACAGTGAAACCACACTCCGAACGTCCATTAAGCTTTGAGCGAAAAGTCGGTTCAGGCATTTCAGCCATTTTTGCTGCCGCTGTAACCGATATGCCTTTTCTCTTCAACTCGTTTGCCAAATTTTCATACATATTACACACATCCTTTCAAATATTTAGTCCGCATTTGCGTACCTTCGAGTATATTGTAAACGTTTTTGCGTACAAAGTCAAGTGAATTTGTACAAATTTGCGTACTTTCTACCTTTTGTACAAAAATTCACAACAATTTTGTGTATTTGTACAAATTTGCGTACAAAAGTAAGTATTTGCGTACTTATGTGTTGACTTTTAACAAAAGATAATGTAGAATATACGTAAAGGGGGAGAAAATATGGGATTTGGAAAAAAACTTGAAGAAAAAATGCTCGCGAAAGGTATGAAGCAAGCTGATTTGGTAAGAGCGACGGGGATCTCAAAAACAACTTTAAGCAGTATGATAAGCCGTGACAATACAAAAGTTGATGTTGACGCGTTTATTCGTATTTGTAAGGTTTTAGGATGTAAGCCCGAGGACTTCGCGGATGAGATAATGGAAGCAGCTGGCGAACAAACCCGTGACGAGAAACAGAAAGCCAAAACAGCCGAGTTTATTGATTTGTTCAGCAAGCTCTCAACAGAGCAGCAAGAACTAATCATAAAACAGATTAAAGGGATTCTTTCAAAATAAAAAATGACCCGCTGCTTTTTAGCAGCGGGTCGGAAAGATTATTCATTTAATAGTTCGTGCATCATTTCTAAAATCTGGTCTTGCGACTCTTTGGAAAGATGCTCGAACATAGCAACCGCACCGATAAAATCCGTCTCCGGCTTCTCGATCGGTGTGAATTCAGTATTGTCGGACATCATTGGGCTCCTTTCAATGAAGTCACTGCCGGCGGTGCTGATTTACATTATAGCACATTTTTAGAGTTTGTGTATACAAATCACGAAAAATAACGTATACCGTTATAAAATAACATATAAAGTAGGTTTGGTATGGAAAATCAAAAGAATTTTGAGGTAAGACGAATGCCTCTATCAAAACCGATATACCCAAAGCAACGTACAGCCATCGTTTTGGGTGTTATATTTGGCGTACTGGCATTGATATTTTTTATAGCAAAAATTGTAACATTTGGGATAGTATGCGCCGGAACTGCCTTGATTTTAGTACCATACATAATTAAATTCGCTCAGAAAAATGCGATGCAGCGCAGCAGATGCCCATACTGTAAGCGAGAAATTCTAATGCTCCGTAAAGAAGTGAGCTTTAATTGCCCATTATGCGGAATGCCTGTTGAAAAAAATGAGTATGAACTTGTGAATGCTAAGCCGCTTGGAAAGTATGGCTCCTCTGAACAAGATGAACATCGCGCTGTTGAGAATGTGAACAAACAGCTTATCGAAATGATAACTAGCGACTTTGCCAAAATCGGTTGGAGCAAGTGGAGCACAGATGTACATGAGAAAAACGGGCAACTAAAGAGACTTGAAAAAGCTACCCTTTACGGATCCAGTATTCGTTTGTTACAGTATAATCCCTTGCGCGGAATTGCAAAAATTAGAGGTGACAGCGGGAACATCTATCTAACCAGCGGCGAAAGATGCAGCTGCCTCGACTATCGGGACAGGCAATTGCCTTGCAAGCATATGTATAAATTGTCCGTGTTACTAGCTGACAACGAGGCTCAGCCAAAGCTAGATACAACTTCAAAAGGAGCTTATGCGCAGGACAATGTTTTTGGTGGTTTGGATTTCATCATTGTTGGGCGAAATCAAACGCCCGTAAAAAAATTTATTGCTGAGCACAGCGGCAAGTTTGGAAGTTCAAATGTTAATAAGGCATCGGCGTTGGTTCTCGCTACCGATACTATGACCGGGACAAGGATAGATGCTGAAAGCCGAGATGTCGAAATTCTTACTTTTGAACAATTGCAAAACCTTTTTGATATATTTAATGATGGTAACGATGCAAAAATAGCGGAAACCATACACTCAACAACAAAATGAAGAAAAGGAAGGTGTAAAATTCAGCAAAACGAGATTGGGATGAAGGAGAGGGTGAGATTAAATGAGTAGTAAAAAACCGATAAAAATTGATCCTGGACTTGCAACAATAATTGCATCTGTTATTGGCGCAATTGTAAGTATAACCATTGCAATCGTAAACAATAATAAAGGAAGTTCATCCACACCGCCCTTGCCGTCAGATTCAGATTACTCTGAATTAAGTGACATTTCAGATGGCGTTATATCAACAGTGTCATCTGAAAATTCCGAAGCAAGCTGTATCCCAAGTGAATTGTCATCAAGCATATCAAGTACATCTAGTCCAAGCGAATATTTACTCGACTCTGAACCAAATACTTCCACACCAAGAGTAATTATGACTATTATGAATGAAGATGCAAAAGTTGAATTGTTTGGTGCTAATAGCGGAATTGCATACATAAATAGGGGATTCATAGAGATGAATTACATTGGAACCTCTTTTGGCGGACCAACAATAACTGGTTGGACTATAACTTTGTGTAGCTATGATGATTCGTTCACTTTTGAAATAGTCCCAATACAGAATGGAACTTACTTTGACGTTGTATTTTATTCTTCTAATACACCCGTTGATACGAATAAAATCAAAAATCTTATATCTGCTGAACTAACGGAAAAGGGGGACTTAAAAATTGAGTTTAACTTTAGAAATAATCCGATTGATTTATCTTCTTCATCTAAAATAAGATTAGGTGTTTTAACTACGAATACTTAATTCAACAAAATAGCTTTGCATTCGTCTGCAAAGCCAAAAATGAGGTGATAATGTGGCAAGAGCAAAACGCCGCCCGGACGGGCGATACGGAGCGAATGTAACTATCGGGAAAAACCAGCGCAAGTATGTCTGCGCAAACTCTCCAAAGGAACTCGAGGAGAAAATCCTTCAGCTTAAGCTCAAATTAGGAAAAGGGATAGACATCGGCACGGAACACGATACTTTTGATGATTGGGGGCAACGCTGGCTCGCCAAAAAGAAACACAAGGTATCTGAAGAATGGTACACTGCCCTGGCGATCAACTATCGTAAACTGACCCAAATACACGGTATGCCTGTTAGTAAGCTGAGAGCGATTGATCTGGAAGAGGTGCTTGACGATTTAGCCGAACAGCACTACTCAGCAAGGGTGATAAAGGCAGTTCGAGACATTGCAATGGGTGTAATGCAGATGTGTGTTGATAACCGTGTAATAGAGTATAACCCTTTCGCCGCAGCAGAAACTCCAAAAGCTGATCCAAAAAAGAAGAACAATCGACGTGCCCTTACAGATGAAGAACAACGCTGGATAAGAGAAACGCCTCACCGAGCACAGCTTTCCGCGATGATTATGATGTATGCAGGGTTACGGCGCGGGGAACTTCTAGCGCTTCAATGGACTGATATTGATTTGGAAGCCTGTACCATTACGATAAGCCGCACTGTAAAATTTGACAACAGCGATCACCCTGTAATAAAAAGCGGCGGCAAGACAGATAATGCCACACGAGTTGTGTATATCCCGCAAAGGCTCGTAAACTTTCTCAAACAACAACCTCGAACATCATTGTATGTCGTTTCCACTGTTAAGGGGCGGTTAATGAGCGCAAGTGCGTGGAGAAGCCTATGGGATACGTATATCAAAGACCTAAACATCAAATACGGAAACTTCGGTAACATCATCGGAAAAGACGGCAAGCCAATGGTACATCCCAAGAGCAAAATACGTCCCGGTGGAGTTCCGATTGTAATTCCTCGCTTCACTGCCCACTGGCTGCGCCACACATACATATCTCTGCTTTATATGTCGGGTGTGGACGTGCTAACCGCAGCTAAACAAGCAGGTCACTCTGACATAAAAACGACGATGGAAATATACACGCATCTAGATGCGTCGCACGTCAAGAAAAACATTGACAAGCTCGATGAGTACCTTGAAGAGTGTATGCAAAGTGTGTGCAAAAATATCAATAACACGGCAGTTTAATCACAATATACCCTAGCTTCCCAAGCTGAGGTGGTGGGTTCGACTCCCATTATCCGCTCCACCAGTCGAACAAAACACTCCCCTCGCGCAAAGCGCGAGGGGAGTGTTTTGTTCGACGCAATGGCATTTGCGCACGCCGCAAGCGACGCGCGCAAATGCTCGGTGTTGACCCACTTTCAGTAGTAATAACGTTCGTGACTGACACGCCGCCTAAAGGCGTTTTTTTTTATTTTTTCATCTTGTAAAATAGTACAATATATGGTATAATGGAATTAGCATAATAAATAACGAAGGAGCGCGTTTATGAAAAATATTACCGAACAACAGATCATGTCGCTGGCGCCAAATGCCGCGGCGGCTTCCAACGGCAAGAAGATCTCAAACAGCGGCGGGTTTGTCAAGCTTTACAAGTCCGCGGACGACACGTTTTTTATGGGCGAGTGCAAGGGCAGCGGAAAAAATCCGTATATCACGTCGGCGGATTATGTCGACCCCGCGAAGCCCGTGTTCCGCTGCTCATGCCCGTCGCGACAGTTCCCGTGCAAGCACTCGCTGGGGCTGATGTATGAGATGATGAAAGACAAGACGTTCGAGCCGTGCGAAATCCCCGAGGATATTGTGAGAAAACGCGGGAAGATCGCGGCGAAGAACGCTCCGGAAAAATCCCCGGAGGAGCTTACCCCCGAGGAAGCGGCAAAGCTCGCGAAGAAAAAAGCCTCCGCGGCTAAGACCGCGAAGAAGGCGAAGTCCGCGAAGCTTGAAAAGCAACTTGAAGGCTTGGAGCTTTGCGAAAAAGCCGTCAAAGAGCTCGTTTCGGCGGGCTTGGGAACAATGGGCGGCACTTCCCTTTCGACTTATCAGAACCTCTCGAAGCAGCTTGGCGACTATTATCTCGTGGGTCCGCAAAGGCTCGTCAACAAGCTGATTTTTGAGATAAGCGTTTCTCAGGTCAGCAACGCCGAGGCTCACTATGACAAGGCGATCGACATTCTGGAAAAGCTGTATACGCTCATCAAAAAATCACGCGACTACATAAACAAGAAGCTCGAGAGCGACGACGTTTCCAACGACGACACCGTGCTTTATGAGGAGCTCGGCGGCGCTTGGAAAATTACCGAGCTGGAGGCTATCGGCAAGTGCGAAAAGAACGCGAGAATGGCGCAGCTGTCGTTCTGGGTGGATTATGACGAAAGCCGCAAGGAGTATACCGATACGGGCGTGTGGCTTGATTTAAACACCGCGCAGGTTTACCTTACGAAGAACTACCGCCCGCTGAAATCGCTGAAATACCTTAAAGCGGACGACACGGTTTTCGGGGCGATGAATGTACCGTCAATGGTCATCTACCCCGGCGAGGGCAACGTCCGCGTACGGTGGGAAGCGGCGGAGTTCTCCGAGCTTACGGAGGACGATTTCGCGAAGATCAGAAACGCGGCGGTGAAGTCGATAAACGCGGATGCGAAGGAGATCAAAAATCTTTTGAAAAACGCGATACAAAGCCCTATTCTATTTAAGCTCGTTGAATTCAAGCAAATAGGAAAAATCGGCGAGAGCTTTGTGCTGAAGCAATCGGGCGGCGACACCTTGACGCTGCTCGACTGCCCGGAGCTCGTTGAGACGACCGTCGGAAAGCTCTCGATACTCCCGAACGCGAGCCTGCTTGAAAACGGCGTGATGCTGTGCGGCTTTTGGTACGACGCGGCGAGCCGCGCTATCTGCGCGATGCCGATGGCTATTGTGCCGAATGATGAGGATACGATTTTGAGGCTGCTTTATTAAGGGGTGCTAATATGGACATTACACCTATCTACGACCTGAAATCCCGCCTTCGCGCCGCGGCTGTCGCGGGGACTTCCCTGCTTTCCGAGGATTTTCGCCTGAAAAAGGCGGCGGAGGGCTTCGAGCCACTTGCGAAAAGCTCGCCCGTGTTCGCGAAGATCAGCGAGATGACGGGAAAGCTGCTTTCCGAGCCGTCGCCCGAAGGTTTGATCGACACGATAACTCTTGTGGACGCGGTCATCACGACTTTGGGTACGACAGACGTTCCGGAAAAGCTTGAACCGATAGAGACCACGGGAAACTCCGCAGCTGTCGTAAACGCGCCCTATTCGCTGCTTTCGCCGCTTTTTGACGCGCTGACGACCTCGGGCAGCGGGAACTACAACACGTTCCTCGACATAAGGGACAATCACCCGGAGCTGCTGAACGACTATCGCGTGAAGCCTGCTCTTATTAAAGGGCTGAGCGCGTCCTACGCGGAGCTTGCGGAGGAAGCCGCAAAAACGCTTTCCGGAATGGGAAAGGATATGATCCCGCTTCTGAAAAAAGACTTCGATCCCGACAGCAAAAGGAAAAGCGTCAATATCATAAGCATTATCGAGGACGTTTGCGGCGCTGAAGAGAACGATTTTTATCTCGAACAGCTTGAAAACGCCGAGAAAGACGTGCGGCAGGCGCTTATCTACGCGCTTCGTCACGATGAGGCGAACATCGACAGGCTCATCGAGCTTACGAAAACCGAAAAGGGCAAGCTGAAAACCGCCGCTCTTGCCGCGCTGGTGTCGTTCGACTGCGAAAAAGCCGCCGCGTTCTTCGAGGAATACGCAAAGAAAAAGCCCGTCGAGGTCATCAAGCTTATGCATAATGTTTCCTCAAGGTGGTCAAGCGAGCTTACCGCACGGCTTATCGACGAGCTTCTTGTGGACGACAAGGGCAGCAAGGTCACGCTTTCGCAGGCGGCGGATGAAAAGAAGGTAAAGCTGAAAGCCAAAACGGATATTTATGAGCTTCACCGCGCGCTTTGGGGCAAATGGGGCGCGGACATCGAAAAGATATACCGCGAATTTGACTACAATATCCCATACGAGCCGCTTTCGACGTGGCTGGGGTATTCCATAATGCTCACCCGCGACGAAAGCTTAATGGCTCTTGCGATAGAGCTCAACAACAAGTCGAAGCTGAGGGGACATTATGACTTCGCGGAAACAATAGCCCGCCTGCTCGGCACGGAGGATTGCACGGCGTGGCTCAAAAGGAAAACGCACGAGCTCAATCAGAAAAGCGCCGGAGATCCGCATAAGCTCTACACAAGCGACTTCGCGGGAGTTATGGAGAAGGTTCGGCACATTAACGGCGGGTATGAGCTTCGGATCTCATATCACGATGAAATATCCGGAAAGGAGATCTATTTTTCCGCGCCTATCAATCAGCCAATGAAGGAGCTTCTGGATATTTACATTTACGAAAACCATTACGTCCGTGAGTTTATCAAAAATCCCGATATGACGGTATTGAGCGTTATCTTCAAATCAGGGATACAAAACGTCAGGGAGCTTTCCGACGCGTTTTTTGGTCAAAACGAAACGTTCGCTCCGTTCGCGGTGCGCAGCTTCTTCGGTATGCTTCCGGGCGACAGGGCTTTCAAGCTCAACGAAGCACGGAGGATCGCCGAGCTTTCACGCGGCGGCAAGCTGAAAGCAAAGATCGACGCCGACGACCTCTTTTCTTGGGTCGAAACGGGAATGAAATAACGCCGCTTTATTCTATAAATCGAAAGGGGAATTTTTATGGATATTACACCTATCTATGAGCTTAAATCGCGGCTTCGCGCCGCGGCTATCGCGGGGACAAATCTGCTCTCCGAGGACTTTCGCCTGAAAAAGGCGGCGGAGAGCTTCGCGGCGCTTGCGGGGAGCTCGCCCGTGTTCGCGAAAATAAACGAGATGACGGGAAAGCTGCTCGAAAGCGGCAGACCCGAGGATCTGCTCGACACGATAACGCTTGTCGACGCTGTAATCACGACTTTGGCAGCGGTCGGAACGTCGGAGGAGATCGAGCCTATCGAAATTGAGGGGAACTCTTCGGCGATCGTCACCGCGCCGTATTCGCAGCTCTCGCCGCTGCTGGAGGCGCTGACGACCAAGGGCAGCGGCAACTACAACACGTTCCTCACCATAAAGGATGATTTCCCGGAGCTGATGAACGACTACCGCGTGAAGCCCGTGCTTGTCAAGGGCTTGAACGCGTCCTATTCGGAGCTGGCGTTAGAGGTCGAAAAGACGATCTGCAAAATGGGCAAGGATATGCTGCCGCTCCTCAAAAAGGATTTCGACCCCAAGGGCAAAAAGGATATGCTTCGGCGCGTGAACGCTATTGAAAGCATCACGGGCGCCGACGAGAACGATTTTTATCTCGAACAGCTTGAAATTGCCGAAAAAGACGTGCGA
This sequence comes from Oscillospiraceae bacterium, assembly GCA_029062865.1. GTDB lineage: Bacteria > Bacillota > Clostridia > Oscillospirales > Ruminococcaceae > CAG-115. Next base: position 9,892 of record JAIDPG010000381.1, on the reverse strand, counting down.
ACAGCGCTTATCTACGCGCTTCGCCACGACGAAAGGAACATTGACAGGCTCATTGAGCTTACGAAAACGGAAAAGGGCAAGCAGAAAACCGCGGCGCTGAACGCGCTGGCGAAGTTCGACTGCGAAAAGTCCGCGGCGTTCTTTGAGGAATACGCGAAGAAAAAGCCCGTGGAGGTCATCGGGGTGATGAACCAAGTCTCCTCGAAGTGGTCCGGCGAGCTTACCGCGCGGCTTATCGAGGAGCTTCTTGTGGACGACAAAGGCGAGAAGCTCACGCTGTCGCAGGCGGCGGACGTGAAACACGTAAAGCTGAAAGCGAAAACGGACTTTTACGAGCTGAACGCCGCGCTTTGGGGCAAATGGGGAGAGAATATCGAGAAGATATACCGCGAGTACGAGGACAAGGACAAAACGCCGCAGATGTCGGTACGTCTCGGGGATTCGATAATCGTCACCGGGAACGAGAGCCTGAAAGCGCTTGCGATCGAGCTTAACAACAAGTCGAAGCTGAAAGGGCACTATGACTACGCGGAGACCGTAGCGCGCCTACTCGGCAAGGAGGACAGCACGGACTGGTTCAAGAAAAAGGCGCACGAGCTTAAGCTGAAGAGCGCGCTTGACGATAAGGCAGTCCACAACAGCTTTTTCACGCGCGTTCTGCGGATGGTGGAGTTTAAGGACGGCAAGCACGTCCTTTCCGTGAGCCATCTGGACGACACGACCGAGATGTGGGTGTACTTTACCGCGCCGATAACGCAATCGATACACGCGCTCACGGATATTCTGATAAAGAGCTCAAGTGAATTTTACAACACGGCAATGGCGAAATGGATCGATCCGAATAACAAAGAACTCTGCGGCAAGCTCGGAAATTATTATGTCGAGCAGTTTATGAAAAAGCCCGATACTTATTTGCTGAATTTGATACGCAAAACGGATAAAAGGAATGTCAAGGGGCTTGCCCGCGCGTATTTCAATCTATCCTCCTCGATATCGCAATGGGGCGGGCGGAATTTCTTCAACCAGCTCCCCGGTGATGACGATTTCAAGCTCGCCGAGGCGCGGGAGATCATCGAGCTTGCCCGCAAGGGAAAGCTGAAAGCCAAGTTTGATGTGGACGATTTTTCGGCTTGGGTAGAAGCAGGAATGAAATAATACAGGAGATAAATTATGGAACAAAATATTTTAAGACTTCCCGCGGAAAAGCTCTTTGAAGAGGAGCTTAACGCGCTTATCAAAGCGGAGAGCGACCCCGTTCCGACGGGCTGGAGAATGTCGCCGAAATCGGTGAAAGCATACATTTGCGGCGGCAAGGTCGGAAAAACCGTCATCACGCCGAAATATATCGGGCACGAGCGGCTTGTGGAGATCGCTATCGCGACGCTTGTAACGGACAGAGCGCTGCTGCTTATCGGTGAACCCGGCACGGCGAAGAGCTGGCTTTCGGAGCACTTGACGGCGGCTATAAACGGCGACAGCTCGCGCGTTATTCAAGGCACGGCGGGCACGACCGAAGAGCAGATCCGCTATTCGTGGAACTACGCAATGCTGATAGCGAACGGTCCGAGCGAGGCGGCGATGTTGAAAAGCCCCGTGTTTACGGCAATGGAGGCGGGGGCGATCGCTCGCGTGGAGGAGATCTCGCGGTGCGCTTCGGAGGTTCAGGACACGCTTATCTCGCTGCTGTCGGAAAAGCGCGTTTCCGTGCCCGAACTGAATATGGAGGTCCCCGCGAAGAAGGGCTTTTCGGTGATCGCGACGGCGAACACCCGCGACAAGGGCGTAAACGATATGTCCGCGGCGCTGAAACGTCGCTTTAACATCGTGGTGCTCCCCTCCCCGGAAACTCTGGACGCGGAGATGGAGATCGTAAGGACTCGTGTCGAGCAGCTCTCCGGAAGCCTTGATCTTAACGCGGCGCTTCCGAAGGACGCGGTTATCGAGAAGGTCTGCACGATCTTCCGCGAGCTCAGACAGGGCGAAACTCTTGACAAGAAGCAGAAGGTAAAAGCGCCGAGCGGCGTTTTATCGACCGCAGAGGCGATCTCGCTGCTCTGCAACAGCATGGCGCTCGCGGGGAGCTTCGGCAGCGGCGACATCTCCGACGAGGACATCGCGGCGGGCTTGCAGGGCGCGGTCGTAAAGGACGAGCAGAGCGACAAGGTCGCTTGGAAAGAATATCTCGAAAACATAATGAAAAAGCGCGGCTCCGGTTGGAGCGGGCTTTATAAGGCGTGCCGGGAGCTGAACGAATGAGCGAATTATTATTTTTCGGAATTCGCCACCTCTCCCCCGCAGGCGGATTTTATCTGGAGAAATTCCTCGGCGAGGAAAAGCCCGACTGCGTGCTTATCGAAGCGCCGAGCGACTTTGAGGATATGCTTTCCGATATGGTGAGAGCGGAAACCAAGCCGCCGTTCGCGGTTCTGGCGTACACAAACGCCGCGCCCGTCAAGACGATCCTGTATCCGTTCGCGGAGTATTCCCCCGAATACCGCGCGATCTTGTGGGCACATGAAAACGGCGTTCCCGTGCGATTTTTGGATTTGCCGAGCGAGACGTTTCTTGCTCTTTATAAGCAAAGGGAGCAAGCGGAGAATGACGCTAACGAAACAGAAATCAACGAGGAACAGCGTGAAATCTCCGTTTATGATAAGCTCGATATTCAAAGCGGCGAGGGCTCGCACGAGACGTTCTGGGAGCGCGTGCTGGAGCATTGCGCGGACGACGCGGGCTATCACGAGGGCGCGAATTTGTTCGGCGCGAATATCAGAGAGCTTTCAAGCAAGGACGAATTCGACGCGGAGGAAATCCGACTGCGCGAGGCTTATATGCGCTCCGTTATCGGAAAAGCAGCGGGCGAATTCAACAAAATAGTCGTCGTGACGGGCGCTTATCACGTTGAGGGGCTGAAGGCTTGGGAAGCGGACGAAAAGCTCCCCGATTTCCCGAAAACGGACAGCCTGCATACGCTTATGCCGTATTCTTATTACAGGCTATCAACACGCTCGGGCTACGGCGCGGGGAACAAGGCGCCGGCTTACTACGGGCTTATCCGCGACGGTCTGGAGCGCGGCGACCCGCTTTACGCGTCGAACGCGTACCTGACAAAAATCGCGGCGTATCAGCGAGTGAACGGCAATGCGGCTTCTTCGGCGCAGGTTATCGAGGCGGTGAGGCTTGCAAGCTCGCTCGCGAAAATGCGAGGCGGAAGCGTTCCCGTTCTGCGTGACTTGCGCGACGCAGCGGAGACTTGTCTCGGCGAGGGGAGTTTTGCCGCGATAAGCGCAGCGGTCGCGGATACCGAGATCGGCACGATGATCGGCGAGCTGCCCGACGGCGTTTCCCGCACGAGTATTCAAGAGGATTTTTACCGCGAGCTTAAGGAACTCAAGCTCGAAAAATACAAATCTATTACGGCGCAGGAGCTGAAGCTCGACCTGCGCGAAAACCGCCGCGCAAGCTCCGAAAAATCGGCGTTTCTGGATCTTAACCGCTCGTTCTTCCTGCAAAAGCTGCGCGTTTTGAACATCGGCTTTGCGGATATTTTGCAGACTAATCAGGACAACGCGACCTGGGCAGAGGCGTGGAGCTTGCGCTGGACTCCGGAAGCTGAAATTCGGCTTGTCGAAAGTGCGCTTCGCGGCGACACGGTTGAGCTCGCGGCGCAGTTCGCGCTAAAGGAGCGCGTTGAGGACGCGGCGGCGATGTCGGACATCGCGCTGGCGATAGAGGACGCGTTCTTATGCGGAATGTCGGCGGCGCTGGACTATGCCGTGACGGCACTTCAAGCGATCGCCGTTGAGGCGGTCTCGTTTGAGGAGCTCGCTAAAACAGCGTTTCGGCTGTCTAGCATCATAAGCTACGGCGACATACGCAAGGTCGACAATTCGGCGTTGGAGCCGATTTTAAAGCAGCTTTACTACCGCGCGTGCCTGATTTTGGAGGGCGCGTGCGTTTGCGACGACGCGGCGGCAAAGCAAATGGCGGAGGCAATAAATTTGCTCAACTCCGCCGAGCTCGCGCGGGATTTTCTGAACACCGAGGACTGGATAACGGCGCTGAAAAACGTCGCACGGCGCGACGACCTCAACACGACGCTTTCCGGGCTTGCGGCGGCAATTCTTCTTGAGCGCTCACAGATGACTAACGACGAGCTGAAAACCGAGGTTTCGCGGCGACTTTCAAGGGGCGTTCCCGCGGAGCTCGGCGCAGGGTGGTTTGAGGGGCTCACGATGAAGAACCGCTACGGGCTTATCGCGCGGCTGTCGCTCTGGGAGAGCCTTGACGAGTATATAAACTCGCTTGACGACGAGGAATTCAAGCGCGCACTGGTGTTCCTGCGCCGCGCGTTTTCAGACTTCTCCCCCGCCGAAAAGGACAGTATCGCGGAGAACCTCGGGGAGATCTGGGGACTCAACGGCGCGGAGGTCAGCGAGATCGTGAACGCGCAGCTTGACGCGGCTTCGCAGGAGCAGATAGCGGCGCTGGACGATTTCGATTTTGACATATGAACATTAAAATTCTGAAAACGGGCGGCTCTTTGTGCTTTTGGGGCGAGTGGTTCGGCAGACCCTATGATAATATTCACAGACCCGTAAGCGCGGAGCTTTCCGAAAGCGTGCTGACGATACGCTTTGAAAGCGGCGAAAAATGCACGATTTTCGAGCCGTCCGAAATCGTCAACGAGCCAAATGATTTTCATATCGCGCACGCTTCAATAATCGTGTGGGAATGGTATTATTACGGCAGGGAGCATACTCCCGAAAACCTTTGCCGGCGCGAGTACACAAACGACGGCGAGAATAATCACGCTTTGGAATTATGCTGATTTATATTGAAAGGCGGTAAAAATGAAGGTCGAAAAATGTACGAAGGAAACCTTTACCGTAATCGGTAAGGAAGGCTCGACAAAGGACGGCGAGGACTTTATCGAGCGGCTTTGGGAGGACGCTAACAAGAATTTCGGCGAGATCTCGCACCTTGTCAAAAGCGACGAGGAGGGCGTTCCCGTCGGCGTATGGGGCGCGATGACGGACTTTTCGCGCTCGTTCAAGCCGTGGGAGAACGACTTCAGCGAGGGGCTGTACCTTGCGGGCGCGGAGTGCGTCGACGGCGCGGAGGCTCCCGAGGGCTGGGTGAAGTGGGAGATTCCCGCGTTTGAGTATTTGTTCACCGAAAGCGATGACGACGGCGAGATCTTTGGCGAAATGCTGAAATATCTTGAGGAAAACGGCTATGAGCTCGCGGGGGCGGTTCACGATTTCACGTGTCCGCGGACGGGCTTGAGCTATATGTATTTTCCGATAAAGGCGCTGTAAAGACCAGCTATGAACCTACTGTTTTTATGCAGCCAAAACAAACGCCGAAGCCTCACCGCGGAGCGGCTTTTCGACGGCTATAACGGGCACTCGGCGCGCTCGGCTGGGACGGAGAGCAACGCGCGGATAAAGGTGACGGCGGGGCTTATCGGTCGGGCGGACGTGATATTTTGTATGGAAAAGAAGCACCTGCGGCGTATTCGTGAGAAATTCGCGGTGGAACTGAACGGCAAGAAAATCGTCTGCCTTAACATCTCCGATGATTACGAGTATATGGACGAGGACTTGCAAGCGCTTTTGCTGAGCGCCGTTGGGGAGTATTTATGACGCACTATAAATCGTGGAAATATCTTAACAAGACGCTTTGCGACAGGCTTTGCGATGGCTTGCGCGGGAGAATAACGTATTTTCTGACGCGCTATCACACGGTTCACAACGCCTATGGCAGAGCCGCGATACGGCTTGACGGCAAAGAAATCGCCGAATTTATGTGGATAAATATGTACATAGAAGAGGGCGAGGAGAGCAAGCTTTGGGAGAAAAACGCCCCCGCCGAGGAATTTCGAAAAATGCATCGGGAGCTTGCGGAAAAAGGCATTTTAAGCGAGTGGGATTTTCTGCAGGCGGCGGTTGATTTTCTGCAAATGCCGATAGCGGACGCGCTCAGCTCCGAAAACTATCTTGTGAAGATACTCGCGATTATGGACAGGCGCGTTGGGAAGCGGACTTTGCAGAAACTTGCCGAGGACGGAGAATACAAGAGCTATCCCGAATGGGTGCGGCAATTTTACGAGCTTCGGCTGATATTATGGGAGAAAGAGTATGTGCAGCAACTGTGAGATAGTAAAAGCAACGTTTGCGGGGGCGAAAGCCGAACCGTTTTTAAATTGTCTGCCCGTTCACGCGCTCTTATCCGCGCTTTTAAAACAAGGTCGTCTGGAAATATATGCGGGCGACTGTCGGTTTGATGAAATGCATGATATTCTTGAAAAAGAAACGCACTACACGGTCTGCTTTTATTTGAAGTGTCCCAAATGCGGCGCGTTTTACTTCTTCGGAGAATGTATCCGCGGCACGCCGATATTTAAGGTCATCAACGATATCGGCAAGGTGAATATCGGCAGTATGATATGGGGCAGAGAAGGTACCTATTTCGGGAGGAGCGACCATGGATAAAACACAGGAACTTCAGCGCTGGCGGCTTATCCTCGGACAGGAGAGCGAAAACCGCCTTTCAAGTATGAATATGCCCGCGCTCTCGGAGGAGCAACAGCTTATGGATGCGGCGCTGGCGGCTATCTACAACAAGGACGGCTTCGGGGCTGGCGGTACGGGGCGCGGCGCGGGGCACGGACCGAGTAACCCGCAGATCTCGCGCTGGCTCGGCGACGTGCGGACGCTTTTCGACAAGGAGATCGTCAAGATAATCCAGAACGACGCGGTAAACCGCTGCGGCTTGAAGCAGCTTCTTTTCGAGCCTGAGCTTCTTGAAAACACCGAGCCCGACATCAGCCTCGCGTCTACGATAATGACGCTGAAGGAAATGATCCCGAAGCGCTCTAAGGACAGCGTCCGCGCGTTTATCAAAAAGATCGTCGAGGAGATCAACAAAAGACTCGAGCAGGACATTCGCCGCGCCGTCACCGCCGCGGTTAACAAGCGCGCACACTCGCCGATCCCGAGCGCCGCGGCGCTCGACTATAAAATGACGATCCGGCGGAATTTGAAGCATTGGTCGCCGGAGCTCAAAACGATCGTCCCGGAGCACTTCTACTTCTTCGACCGCGGCTCAAAAACCGCCGCGAACAAGTGGACGGTAATTCTCGACATCGACCAGAGCGGCTCTATGGGCGAGAGCGTGATCTATTCGTCCGTCGTGAGCTGCGTGCTCGCGAGTATGAGCTCGCTTAAAACGCGCGTTGTGGCGTTCGATACAAGCATCATCGACCTCACGGACAAGTGCGACGACCCCGTTGAGCTGCTGTACGGCTTTCAGCTTGGCGGCGGCACGGACATAGACAAATCCGTCGCGTATTGCGAGCAGTTTATCGAAAACCCGCGCAAGACACTGTTTTTCCTTATCTCCGACCTTATGGAGGGCGGCAATCGCGCGGCGTTTGTAAGACGAATGACCGAGATAAAGGCTTCGGGCGTGACGCTTGTTTGTCTGCTCGCGCTCGCCGACCACGGCAAGCCGTATTATGATGAGCAAATGGCGCAGAAGTTCTCGGGTCTTGGTATTCCGTGCTTCGCGTGCTCTCCACAGAAGCTGCCCGATCTTTTGGAGCAGGCAATGCGCGGCGGAGAGCTTTCCGTCGGAGATCTGAAATAAAAAAGGCGGAGAAAACTTCGTTTTCTCCGCTTTTTTCATCATTCCACGTGTTGGAAAAGAAACAGCCTTCGTGCCTCGTTGGACTTGAAACCCAGCTTTTCGTAAAACGGTATTTTATCGGGAACCGCGCAGAGCTCCACAAAAATATCCGTGCCGCTTACTCCGTTTTCCGCGACAAAGCTTAGTATCTCGTTTATAAGCGTTCTGCCTATTCCCTTTTTCTGATACTCCGGGCGTACCACCACGTCCTTTATGTAGTAATTCAGCCCCATATCGCCGATAACTCTCGCCATTGCCACGATTTTTTCGTTATCGAAAACCGAGACCCGGAACAGAGTGTGTTCCAACGCGAGCTTTGTTTGCTCGTATGAGGGCGCTCCGTCCCAGACCGTTTCCCATAGGGAAATAAACTCCTCCGCGGTTAGCTCGTTGTGCTTTACGGTCAATTTTTCCAAACCCATCACTCCTTAAAAAACGCGCCCCCGCTTACGTTTACGGCAAGGATGCGTATTTTCAATCATTATCCGTTATCCGAACAGCGCCTCGGTAAGCCAAACGTGCGCCGTGTCGAGCGCCTCGTAGAAGCCTATGAAATCGCCCTTTCTCGCCTTTGCGACATCGGCGGGGTTTTTGGGCATAAGCTGCACCATGATCTTGTTCGGAACGTCCGCGTCGGCAATTTTCTTTGTGTCCTTCACCGTCAGAATTGCCGCGAACGCGTCTCCGCCGCTTCCGTAAAAGATCGTATTTCCGCTTCTGATAAGCGGGAAGCCTCTGTAAAACAACAATTTTTCGTCTGCCATAATATCCTCCTGAATTATAATATTTACTTGATAATATATTTTCCGCGTTTTCCCCTCATTCGGAGGGGGAAACGCCATAAGTCAACTTTCAGCGACAAGCTCCGTAGTCAACTCCGCGATTTTCTCAACGTTAATTCGTTTCGTTGAAAACAGCGGCGTGTCGTTCAGAACCACGGCGGCACGGCGCTCGTCAAGCGCGTAAAACGCCAGCGTGTCCTGCGCCCTGCCGTACTCGTCGGTTTTGTAGCTGAACGTTATTTCGGTAAGAAGTGTTTCGCCGATTCCGCCCGTCAGTTCCTCGCCGTCGAGCTCGGCTGTAAGAGAGTTGAAGTATTCGCGGAAGCGCTCATAATCAATCGCCGAGCCGTTGCAGGCAAATGTCTCGTTCTCGTTTGTGAACGTGAATTCGCCGCTTGGGAGCTTAACGTCCACTCTGCCGACCGAGAAAATATACGGCGAAAGCGGCTTGCGAGAAACAAGTCCGCCGACCGTCGCGGTAAGCCACGGCGCGTTTTCCGCAGCGAGAACGTACACTCCGGGAATTCCGCTTACTGTCGCGTAGTAACCCGTTTCGGTCTCGGTTCCGATTTTCAGCTCGTAATCCGTTTCGCCGATTGTGAACTTTACGACGGCTTGCGGAGTTAGAAGCCCGCATTGTTCCAATATCTCGTCGGATTGCTCCGGAAACTCGCAGGACTGCATTGTCAATCCACACGCGCCGTAGAACACTTTTCTGCCCTTTGCGGAGCTGATCTCCACGGAGATCGGCGCAGTAAAGCGAAATGTCTCGGCAGCGTCCTCGGCAATCGCGGGCGTCATTTCAAGCTCCAGCGGGGCATCGAGGTCGGGGCGCGTTATTGTGAGCGTTTCGGGCGGAGTTGTGCTGTCTGTCATCAACAGCCGCGCGAACTGCCGCACGTCGGAAAAAACCTCCGAAACCGCGTAAGCATTGACAAGCTTCACATCGCGAGTGCCTCCGAGCGCGAAGTAAACGCTCCCCTCGTCGATTGGGCTTATGATCCCAAAGCGCATTTCAAACGTTGTGCCGTCGTCAAAGCGAAGAAGGGCTGTTGCCGTTGGTTCGTCAAGCCCATATTTTGATAGATCATCGGCGTCATTTTCAACCGCGCTTTTTTCGGGGAGGCTTGCGAGATCTCCGATGAAATTCCGAACGGTGTTGTCGCTTTGCGGAACGCCGCAAAGCTCCTCGCTCGTCCAGAAATATTCCTCCGTTTGCTTTTGCTCGCCGCTTTCGGTCGCGTAGTTTATCAAGCGGGATTTTCGCGTGAACGTAAAATTCCCGAGAGAATTGTCAACCGTTATCGAAAAAACCTCGTCGGCGCGTCTGTCGATGATATAGGCGCTCGGGTCCTCCGTGCCGATTGAAGCAAGGTTCGCGGCGAGCTTGGGCTTTGGCTTTGTGAGAAGCAGCGCCG
>JAIDPG010000380.1 GCA_029062865.1 Oscillospiraceae bacterium | reverse complement strand
ATCGCGTACCCGCCGCCGAACGTAAACGCGCCTATTTTGGCGAATGTTAAAAACAGGTCAAACAAAATGTTCATATCTTAACCCAAGCCTCATTTAAACGTTTTAATAAATTCCGCGAAAATCTACTTGATCTTCTCCTTGTCCCCGAAAAAATTTTTATTTTTTCTTTGCTTTTTTGAGCCGAAAAACTAAATAAAAAACAGTTTTTTTATCCTCTGCTCGTCCTCATCGGGAACAAACCCGCTTCTCTCGCGGAGTATCAGCTCCTCAAGTCTGAGCTCCGCGGCTTGCCTTGAAATGCCGCAGAGCTTCGCTATTTCCTCGAAGGAGCGTACTCCGTGCTCGTGCAGCACTACAAGCGGCGCCAGAAGCTCGGCGGCGAAGCGCTCCGCGGCGCGTTCTTCCTCCGCGGAATATTCGTTTCCGTCCAAGTGCCCGAGGACGCAATGCCCAAGCTCGTGCGCCGCCGTAAATCGCCGCCGCCGTTCTCCGCAGGAGTTCTCGTTAAGCGCGACGCAAGCGCCGCCTTCAGTCTCAAAGCTGAACCCAAGCGGGAACTGCGCGTAAAGCTCGCGGATATCAAGCTCAAAAAACTCCGCCGCCGACTTATAGCTCACGACCTTAACGCCAAGCGCATCGGCGATTTTGATCGGGTCAACGGGCAGGCGGTGAACATCGGCGAGCTCGTAGATTTCGGAAAAAGTCATTTTTTATCACCCTTATTATAGTAATCCGGAAGCTCGCGAATGGACTTTCCGGCGCGCTTTTTGAGTTTCACGCGGGACTTCTCCGCGCCTTTTCTCGCGGCGACGGCGATGAACTCTTCGTCCTCCTCTGCGAGCCGATCGAGCTCTATCTCAGCGCAGGCGTTTACAAGCCGCTTCCCGTGAGCGTCAAGGGCGCGGTATTTCTCAAGCAGCTCATATTCCTCGTCAGTGAGGAGCTCCTCCGCGCCGAAAAGCTCATTCGGCGTGCACCCGAGTGCCCCGAAAAGCCGCTCCAGAACGTCGTCCTTAGGGAAGCTCACGCCGCGCTCGTAATTCCCGACTGCCGAGGACGTTACGCCAAGCCGCAAAGCCAGCGCCTCCTGCGTCATTTCGCGCCGCAAACGCAGCGCTTTGATGTTGTTTCCTATCTTCATAACCACTCTCCGCTTTATTCAATGTACAATATATAATGTACAATTGACAATTTTAGTGCGCCGCTTCGCGCCGCGAATTCAGATCGTACTTAGGCTTACGCATCGCCGTTTCGGCTTGCAGACGATCAAATAACGTCAAGGTGACCGCTTGCGGTCACACGTGAAGACGGACGCAGCAATTGTCCATTTTCAATTGTACATTGCACATTGACCTTCGCCAGCTTGTCCAGCGCCTTTTTCCGCAGATTAAACACGCTCCGCTCGCTCAAATACATCTCGTCGGCGACCTTCAGCCAGTCCTTGCCGAGGATATAGTAGCGATAAAGCACGCCGCGCTCGTCTCCGTCAAGCAAGTCGAGCAGATCCAGCGCATCGTTTTTTCTGTCAACGGCGAGGTCGATCGTGCGGTTGAGCCGCCGTTCCAACTTCGCGAGTTTCTCTGTGAGCTCCCGAGCCTGTTCAAGCGAACGCCCAGGGAGCTTCAGTATTCTATGTATCCGCTCGATATGCTCAAGCTCCGCCTGCACCGCCAGCTCCGCCTGCCGCGCGTATTTCAGCTTGTCCATAAAGTTCATTGTACATCACCTCTCTAAAAGTCGCAGAAAAACGCGCGCTTCGCGCGCTAGCCAAGCTGTAAAGTCTCCGCTTCGCCATGACTTCACAGCTTGCTTTTTTGCTCTGCGTTCACCAAGCTTCATCTTATGAACATATTATACCACAAGATACTTGTGCTTGTCAAGATATTTTTGCAAAAAATCACAAAAAACTTTTTGAGACCTCCGAAGCGTCGGAACCAAGCCGCGCGGTCTGCCAAAAAAGCTCCCCGCCACGTCGTGTGGGGGGAGCTGATTAAAATGCGGTTTTGCAGCCTTATGAATATTCCGGCTCGCTGCTATCGCTTGCGGGGTTTGGCAAAACGCCGAGCGCGCTTTTGTATGTCGCAAGCGCCTCGCTTACGCACTCTTCAAGGAAAGACTGCTTGAAATCCGGGTGCTTTGCAAGCTCCGCGAGGATAGCCGCCTCGCGTTTGTTTTTCATTGTCGCGGCGAGCTTTTCCAGCGTTTCGCTGTCCCTGTAATAACGTTTTATAAATCCCGATTTCTTCAAATACAGAGTGATCAGCAGCGCCGAGATGGCGACAAGCAGAAGCCCGATGGCAATGCAGAATCCGCCGATCGTCTGTAAGCTATTGAACAGCAATTTTGTAAACACTGCACCGAATATTATGTTGCTCAAAAACGAGCTCACAACAATTATTAAAATCAATTTAAGTATCGAAAAACTTTTCCGAACACCGGCGAATCCAACATAGCCGACTATTATGGAAATAACCGGCGCGGCGTAGGCTATCAACGCGGAGTAGTCGTTATTCGCGTCAATATATTCCTCGTTGAAAACCATCGGTTTGAACAGCGCGAAAAACGCAAACACAAGCAGCCCGATCCCCAACGGAATGAACCAGACGGCGACGGGCGCGGGGCTCCAGGGTTCTTTTATTTTGCCGCCGACAAATTTCGGATAGGTCGTCTCGATCTTCTTTCTCATCTCTCTCACATTAGTGAGCGCTTCGTTGTTTTCCGTGTGGCAATCGGGGTCAAAGCTTCCGTAAACGCGCTGAAGATCGTTGGTGATCTCGTCTGCCTCCGCGATCTTCTCCTCGCAAAGCGCAAGCTTTTCGGGGCTGTTTTCGATGTCGTAGGTCTCCTCAAAATGCATTTTCGCGGTTTTCAGATCTTTATAGCTCGAGCAATCCGCCATAAGCCTGCACCCGGTGTTGTACTTCGCTTTTCTGACGTATTGCTCGATGTTCACGCCAAACTGCCTTGCGTTTTTATAGTGAATAGACTCCGTAACGTCGATGCTGAGATTTGCGAGCTCCTCCTCGCGGCGGCAGTTGTACTGCACCAGAAGCTTGACAAGATACGCTCTGCCGCAGTGCGGGTCGATATCCAGTACTCGCTCGCTTTGGTCGTCCGCGGCTTGCCAGTCGTTGTTTCCGAGGAACATAAACGCGCGCTCCAAAAGCGGCTCGACCGCCTGCTGTCCGGTTACCTGAATGACAGTCTGACCGCCTGCGCCGCCTCCGCTGCCCCTCGGGATTATCTTCCCGACGCCGCGAACCAGATCCTGGATAAACCCGACCTTGCTCATATCCTGCCCCTGAAGGCGCGAGAACTCCTTGGGCATATCGTAAGCGTCGATGTCGCAATAGCAGGGAATAAGCGTCTTGCTCTTGTCGTTTTGCATAAGCGACAGAAACCTGCTCCACTCGTTCTTTACCCACACCGCGTTAAAATGCTCGAACCTCGTTCCTATGGCAAGCATTACCTTAGCGGAATTGAGCGCGGAGAATATGTACGGCTCGTAATCCTGCCCAAGCTTATCCTCAAGCGTTATTCTCGCGAAGAACACCTTATAGCCCTTTGAAGCGAGAGCCTCAAAAATATCCTGCGCCAGAACGCTGTCCTTTGTGCGGTTTCCGTCCTCCGCGGTTTCCTTATAGCAGATGAACACGTCAAACGGCTCCTCGTTTTTGGCTATTTCGAGGATCTCCTTTTGCAGACGGTCTATCTCCTTTGCCTCTGCGCGGTAAACGGGCAGTGCGTCGCTGTCGGCGTATTCGCACGCCTGGTCGAAGTTCTTGTCGTCGAAGATACTGTCATAGGACGTCCGGTGGCACGTCGGCATTTTCTTGCCGGTATTTGGATCGTCAACATATTCGATACCGTATTTGCACAAGCAAAGCCCCCAGTATGCCTCCGCCTCCTCTTTAAACTCCGCGACGATGTTTTCATAAACGCTTGCCGCCTTGTCAAACTCGCTGTCGCTTCTCAAGCGATTTGCGCGGTTGAACAGGTTCACCTTTTTCTCGCTGCTGTCCGACGGAACGGTCTGCTGAGTGTCGCAATAGGGGCAGACGCATATCGTATGTCCCTCGACAACGTTCAGATTTCCGTCGCACATTTTACATTTAAAAACCGCCCTCCCCTCCTCCTTGGCCTCTATACTCAAGCACCCTTATTTTACCACTTTTTAACGCTGTTGTCAACAGTTCTTTTACACAAAACGCAAAAATCCCGCCCGAAAGCGTCGGGCGGGTAAATTACGGTGATCCGCGCTCACCGCTGCTCGTTCACCGCGTAAAGCACCGCGAGCCGAATGTTTTTCAGCAGCCTTGCCGAGAGCTCGTCGTACTCCTTATCCAAGCCCTTTTCGTGAGCCATAAACGGTGGGGAATCGTTCCAAGAACCCATCGCTCCGAAAAGATCTGCAGTGTCCGCTGCGTAAAACAGCCGCAAATTCCGCTCGGGTATCTTCGGCGCGGCGAGCTTTTCCGTGTTGGGCTCCGCTTCGCCGTCGAGGATTTTTCGTGCGAGTTCAAATCTCTTTGCGAAGCCGCCGCATCCTATCCTCCCGGCTAAGTCTTCTATCTCGATAAGCACCTCGCGGAGCGCGTCGGTGTTGTCCTCGTAGTACGGCTTGACGTACGGGATCAATTCAAGATTTTCGGTGTAGCGGATATTCCACACGTTCAGGCTTTTATCGAACTCCCAGACCGGGGCGAACGACGTGATATCGCCGTTCTTGAAATAGCACAACATAACGCCGTTATATGCGTTTGCGTAGCCGAGAAGATTCCTGTCCCCGACCTCGACCGGCAGGACAAGCTTGATGTCGCGCAAGCCCTTTTTCGTGAGGTATTCGTACCACTTGTCGGGGTTTTTGGCGAGCGTGCTTTTTGCCCCGCACTCCAGAATGCTCGGGCGGAACTCGAACTCGATCTTGTTTTCGTATGCTATCGGCTCACATTCAAATTCCGAAGCCCCCAACAGCGCGGACTTAGCCGCCGCGGTCAAGCGGCAGAGCTGGTAATATTCACCCTTCATTCCGTTTTTCTCCTATCGCCACGGCATTTCCGACCAAAATATGTCCTCCGTGCCAGCCCCAATTGCATAGAAGAATCAGATGACGCACGCCATCGCTGTCGGTGAAAACAAGCCGCCAGTCGCCGCAGTCGCCCTGTGCGTCAAAGGAATAATACTCCCAATTCTTCCAAGTGAATTCAAGCTGCAAGCCCTTGCCGAAGCCGCCCTCAAACAGACTTTCCGTTTTGCCGCACGGGAAGCGCCCGCATAATTCGGGGAGCGTGACAACGCGTTTTACCGAGATCTCGATAAACGCCTGATATTCATCGCTGCTTACAACTTTTTCAAAAACACAGCTCACGACAGCCGAACGCTCAAGTTCCTCGGGAGCTTCGTCCCAGCCGTTAAGCGCCGAATTTGCGGGCAGAAAAAGCACGTTGAAGCTGTCGCCGATCTCACTGTTGAACGGGGTATAAAAACCGACCTTGATAATACGCCGCTCTCCCGTCTTCGGAAGCTCGTCCGCGCGAGCCCAAAAACGTTCCTCAAGCGGCGGCACGGGCTCTCCGGCTTCAAGCCATTCGGCGCTGTAGGCGAACTCGGACAATCCCGCGAGGAAACGAGGCTTTTCGTCAACGATCTGCTTGCAGCATTTACACTTGAAATTCATATCAATTCATTTACAAGTCAATTGTTACGCCGTGTCAGCCCGGACAGAATATCGTCCAGCGCCTTGTCGCGCTTGCTTTGCGGATACTCGTTGTCGTCGTCATCGGAGAGCAGATCGTCGAAACTCTTGGACGCCAAGATCTGCGTGCTGCGCTTTCCCGCGGTCTTATCGAGCTTGGGCGGGAAACCAAGGTTTCCCTGCGGCGCGGGCTCTTTTTGAGGGCTCGGCTGATTTGCGGGATTAGTTCGGCGCTGAGCGCCAACTTGTCCGGCGCTCTGTCCGCCGATCTTGGGCGGCGCTTGTCTCCCTACCGCCGACTGCGCGAAGAACGCGTCGCGGCTCTTTTTCTTTTCGCCCTGCTGCGGCATTTCGGCGGTTCGTTCCATTTGCAGCGTCGCGGTTTTTGTTGAGGCTCTCGGCGCTTTGGGCTCGTTTAATTCAACATCGTCCGCGGGGATTATCACATCGAATTTCTTTCCCGTTTTTTCGGGAGCCTGGGGCTTCGGCGCGGGGGCTTTTTTATCCGTAAGCGGGATTATCGGGCGTTCTTTTCTCGGGGATTCCTGCTTCGCTGTCTTTTGCTTCCCCGAATAATCGAACAAGATAGTGTTGTCCTTAGGCAGCGGCTTTAGGCTGCGATCTTTAGAGTAACGCGCCTTGCCTTCGGTATCGACGGAGAGCTTGATGTCGGAGTGGGGCGTTTCCTCGTCCGCGTTGATGACCGTCGGCACGACCTCGGGACCGGGGCGGTTAAGCGCGGCGGTTCTGATTATATCGTACAAGATCAGCGCGGCGCACGGCAGCACCGCGACGAGCATTATGCCAAGCGGCGTTTTGATGAACAGGATAATGCTCCCCAGAAACTTGCTGGAGAAATCCGCGCGCCCGATAAGCGCAGCCTCGGGGAACTCAAACGTTGCGTCCTTGTCCGAAACGGTGACATAATAAACTCCGTCGCGCGCTTCTATTCCGCGCACATAGCCGAGCGTGGGCTCGCCGGCTTTTCTGTACAGAACCAGATTGCCGACCTCCAGATCGGCGCAATTGCCTTTTTTTACCAATGCGGCGCTGCCTCTCGGCGCGGTCTCGAAATCATCGCTGTCGACGATAAAAACATTCGCCCCGAACACGTCAACGGACTTCTCCGCGCCGAACACGGAGCCCGCTATTATCAGCAAAATGCACAAGCAGATCAGCACTCCGCAGAAAATATATCCCAAAACCCGAAAAACTTTTTTGTTCAATTTTATTAAATTCTCCTTTTAGGTATTGACAAACCGAAAAAAATGTGGTATAATCTATAGGTAAGATTTTTGGAAGAGAAGTTCTTACCTTATAGTATATCACAATCCGCCGCGTTTTTCAAGCCCTTTTTTGAGAAATTCGGGGGCAAGGCGCAACTCTTACCTCTTACTTCTGAAATTCTTGCTTCTAAACGCTAGTGTAGCTCAGTCGGTAGAGCAGCGCATTCGTAATGCGCAGGTCGGGGGTTCGAGTCCGTTCACTAGCTCCACCAGTCAGTAAAAATCCCCTCGCAAAGCGAGGGGATTTTTACTGTTAATCTACATATTTAACGCCGATTATTCTTATGCTGCTGAGCTTGTCGGTGTCGGCGGCGAGGGCTATCTGATAGTGGAACACGGGCTTTTTGCCGAAAGCGTTGACCTCGCCCGTTTCATAGAATTCGTAAGCCGCGGCGCTCTTCCAGTATTTGCCCGTCAAGTCGACTCCCGTATACGGATTGCCCTCAAACAACGTGAAACCCTTGTCCTCAAGCATTTGGAAAACCGCTTCCTTGGTGTAGTCGGTGTTGGCTGTTTCCTGATTCAAAAAGCCGTATTCCTTGGCTTTTTGGGAATCGGTGAAGCCTCCCGGATACCAGAACGGATAGGTGGTCATGTTTTTGTCATTAAGTCCAAATCCCGTGACGATAGCCTCCGGAAGCGGAATTTTATCCTCGCCGCCCGATGTCGTTCTGTTTTCAATCTGCACGGCGATGCGTTTGGAGCTGTCGCCGTCACCGTTCTTCGCGGTAAGAAACAAATGATATTTTGTTTCGCCGACGTAATCATAGCTTTGGAGCAGCTGCTCTTTTGCCGCCTCCTCATAAGGCAGCTTTCCGTTTGCGTATACAATATCGTATCTGTCCTTGTATTTCTTGACAAACTCCGCGACGGTCAAATAGCCGCCCATTTGGAAAATATCGTTATTTATCTGAATAAGCCCCGAATTGAAATCCGCGTTTTTGATCTCGTCCGTAATCGCGAGCTCCGCCTTTTCCGGAGTAGAAACCGTCGTGCTCTGTGCCGGAGCGGGTTTGCTTACGGTCGTTGCCGGCTTGCTTGTGGTCGTGGCGTTCGGCTTGCTTGCGGTGGTGTTCGGCTTGTTGGGATTTGTCGTAACGGGCGAATTGCTTTTACCGCACCCCGCAAGGCTCACGCACATCACCGCCGCGAGAAAAGACGCGCATATCGCTTTAAAATTCCTGTTCATACATAAATCTTCCTTTCAAAATAATTATTTTCACGAGCATACGCGCCGAAATGCTTTGCAAAAAACAAAAAAGTGCGCAGCACGAGGGCTGCGCACCGCAAAAATGCAAAGCCCCAATTGCTGCGACACAATTTCGTCTCTCGATAAGGGTACACGAAAAGAGCCTGCACTTTTACCATAAGTAAAGCGTGCAGCCTTACCAAAAGACTGTTAAATTGTGTCGCAACTAGATTATAGCATAAAAGAAATTGTTTGTCAAGGGGTGAGGTTTATGGCGCTATCCAACAGAGCTGCGGAGATTAGATGTAAGAGTTTTAGAGGTAAGAGCGGCGAGCTGTCAGTTTGACTTGCGAGCTTAAATCAAACTAAAATCCCCCGCCTTCGGCGGGGGATTTCCTGCCTATATTAGTTGTTCACGATCATCAGAAGCACGGAGAAATAGTGAAACACGCTCCCCGCGACGGTAAAAATGTGCCATATTGAGTGGAAATACTTTTTGGACTTGATGATGTAGAACACGATCCCGCCCGTGTAGCAAATTCCGCCGATAAGCAAAAACCAGAGCGACAGCGGCGTGCACTCGCGGAGCATCGGCTTTATCGCGAAGATCACCGCCCAGCCCATAAGCGCGTAGCAGACTATCGACGGCTTGCGGAATTTTTCCAGGTCTATCGAGTTCATCACGATTCCCAGAACAGCCGCGCCCCAGATAACCCCGAACAGCACCCAGCCGACCGCTCCGCGCAGCGGAATGAGCGTTATCGGCGTGTATGTTCCCGCGATGAGGAAGAAGATCGTGTCGTGATCCATAATGCGGAAGAAGCTCTTCGCGCGGCGGTTTGTCAGCGCGTGGTAAAGCGTCGACATTGTATACAGGATAATCAGCGAAGCGCCGTAAATCGCCGCGCTTACGACCTCCCAAGCCCCGCCGTGTATCGCCGCGAGGACTATCAGAACCGTCGTCCCCGCGATAGACAGCAGCGACCCCACCCCGTGCGACACGGAATTGAAGATCTCCTCGCCGAGCGTGTAGCGCTTCGTAATATTTATTGCAGCCTCGCTGCCGCTTTGCAGTTTTATTTTATTCATAATCGAACCTCGTTTCTCTGTTATTATATAGTAGCACTTTGCAAAGCGTTTGTCAACTGGGATTTTGAAGTTTTCAGATAATTTTCAAGGTTTATTATTCCCGAAAAATCCCCGAAATCCCATATCAAGAAAAAATTGTCGAAAAAATTTCAAAAAAATTATAAAAAGGGCTTGACAATATTTTCTTCTTGTGGTATAATATTAAAATGCATCATAATGGATGTATAGGCGAACTATGCCCAAAAATCCCTTGTGACGGCAGGGCGCCACGTGGCGTCAAGCGGCGGCGTAATGCGGAAAATTTCGGAATTTCGGGCGATATACAAGCGATTGTGTAGCAAGCGGTGATTCGCCACAAAAACGGGTAATTTTTCGTAAAGCGAAAGCGGCGAAAAAAGAGCCTAACGGCGGCGCGTCAAAAGTGCGCAAACTTCCGCAGCCGCACAACAAGCGCGTACCGACTAAAGGCAACAAACCGGTGCAGACATAAATTTCAAAAAGTGTCACGATTTTGCTCAAGCAAAATCGTGACCGGTTCCCTCAGCGAGCGGAGCAGCGGTGAGGGAATTTTGAAATTTAAAATTAAAATAAGGAGTGAGCCCATGGTTAAAACTAAGCCTGTTCAAACGGGAAAGACAACTCGACAGAGCTTCTCGAAGATCAATGAGGTCATTGATATGCCGAACCTCATAAGCATCCAGAAGGATTCTTATGAAGAGTTTCTCCGGGAAGGCATCAAAGAGGTCTTTAAGGATGTATCTCCGATCGTGGATTCAAACGGAAAGTTTGAGCTGTCGTTTATTGATTACAGAATGAACGAGCCGCCCAAATATTCGATTGAAGAGTGCAAGGAGCGCGACGCGACATATGCCGCGCCTCTTAAAGTGACGGCTAGGTTGTTTAACAAGGAAACCGACGAGCCTATCGACAGCGAGATATACATGGGCGATATGCCGCTGATGACGGAAAGCGGAACGTTTGTCATCAACGGCTCGGAGCGCGTTGTTGTATCTCAGCTGGTGCGTTCGCCGGGCGTTTACTATGGGTTTGATTATGATAAAACGGGAAAGAAGCTGTTCAAGGCGACGGTGATCCCGAACAGAGGCGCGTGGCTCGAGCTCGAAATGGACGGCTCGGACGTGTTCTACGTGCGCATTGATAAGAACAGGAAGATCGCTTGCACGACGTTTTTGAGGGCGATGGGTCTTTCGGGCGACGCGGAGCTTATCGGCAAGTTCGGCGAGGACCCGAGAATTACCGTTACTATCGACAGCGGCAAGGACAACACGAAGAACGAGGAAGAGGCGCTGCTTGAGGTGTACAGAAAGCTGCGCCCCGGCGAGCCCGCGACGGTTGACAGCGCGAGAACAACGCTGGACAACCTGTTCTTCGACGCGAAGAGATATGATCTCGCGCGTTTCGGAAGATATAAGTATAACAAAAAGCTCGCGATCTCCTGCCGCCTTGCGGGGCAGAGAGCCGCGGAGAACATTGTTGCGCCCCTGACGGGCGAGGTTCTCCTCACCGAGGGCGAGATAATCACAAAGGAAAAGGCTCTTGAGATCCAGAACGCGGGCGTTATGGAGGTTTCGGTTCATAAGCCCGAGGGCGAGGGAACGATAAAAATCGTCGGGAACGGCATGGTGGATATCCACGAGTACGTGCCCGAGGATATGGACGTTGAGGCGCTGGGGATCAACGAGCAGGTCAAGTTCGGCGTGCTGAAGGAGATCCTCGAGGAGGCTGACGGCGACGATGAAAAGCTCGCGGAGCTTCTCGCGGCGCGCACCGAGGAGCTTATTCCGAAGCACATTACGCTGGAGGATATTTTCGCGGTTGTCGGGTATTTCATCAACCTGAATGAAGGCATCGGCGATATTGACGATATAGATCACCTCGGAAACAGACGTATCCGCTGTGTGGGCGAGCTGCTGCAAAACCAGTTCAGAATAGGCTTCACGCGTATGGAGCGCACTATCCGCGAGAGAATGGGGCTTTGGGGCAACGAGCAGGAGAACGTTACTCCCGACAAGCTGATAAACGCAAGACAAGTCATCGCTGCGATGAAGGAGTTCTTCGGGAGCTCGCCGCTGTCGCAGTTTATGGATCAGAACAACCCGCTGGCGGAACTTACGCACAAGCGTCGTCTGTCATCGCTCGGTCCGGGCGGACTTTCGCGTGACCGCGCGGGATTTGAAGTTCGCGACGTTCACTATTCGCACTACGGGCGTATGTGCCCTATCGAGACCCCGGAAGGTCCGAATATCGGTCTTATCTCGTATCTCGCGACGTTCGCGAGGATAAATGTCTACGGCTTTATCGAAGCGCCTTACCGCAAGGTAGACAAGGAAACGGGCGTGGTGCTTGACGAGGTCGTTTATATGACGGCGGACGTTGAGGATAATTACGTAGTAGCGCAGGCGAACGAGCCTCTTGACGAGGAAGGACGCTTCGCGAGACCGCGCGTAAACGCTCGCTGCCGCGACGCGATTTTGGAAGTCGAGCGCGAAAAGGCGGACTTTATGGACGTTTCGCCGAAGATGGTCGTGTCCGTCGCGACGGCGATGATCCCGTTCCTGGAGAACGACGACGCGAACCGTGCGCTTATGGGCGCGAACATGCAGAGACAGGCAGTGCCGCTTATGGTTACGGATAATCCTATCGTCGGCACGGGTATGGAATACAAGGCGGCTGTCGATTCGGGCGTTGTTGTCTGCGCGAAGGAGGACGGCGTTGTAACGGACGTTTCCGCTGACCGTGTGATCATCACAAGCAAGGACGGCAAGGAGCATCTCTACAAGCTGATCAAGTTCAAGCGCTCCAACCAAGGCAACTGCGTAAATCAGCGTCCTATCGTTGAAAAGGGCGAGGAGGTCCACGAGGGCGATGTTATCGCCGACGGACCCGCGACCAAAATGGGTGAGATAGCCCTCGGAAAGAACGCTCTGATCGGCTTTATGACGTGGGAGGGCTACAACTACGAGGACGCGGTTCTCATCAACGAAAAGCTTGTTTACAACGATGTTTACACATCAATTCATATTATGGAGCACGAGCTTGAGTGCCGCGACACTAAGCTCGGACCGGAGGAGATCACGCGCGATATTCCGAACCTTAACGGCGAGGTGCTTAAAGACCTCGACGAGCGCGGTATCGTGAGAATAGGCGCTGAAGTTCATTCGGGCGACGTGCTTGTCGGCAAGGTTTCTCCGAAGGGCGAAACGGAGCTCACCTCCGAGGAGAAGCTGCTCCGCGCGATATTCGGCGAAAAGGCGCGCGAGGTTCGCGATAACTCGCTTAGGGTTTCCCACGGCGAAAGCGGAATCGTTGTTGACGTTAAGGTGTTCAACCGTGAGAACTGCGACGACTTAAGCCCCGGAGTAAACGAAAAGGTGCGCGTTTATATCGCGCAGAAGCGCAAGATCTCCGTCGGGGATAAAATGGCGGGTCGCCACGGAAACAAGGGCGTTGTTTCGCGCATTTTGAAGCAGGAGGATATGCCGTTCCTTCCGGACGGAACTCCGCTTGATATCGTGCTTAACCCGCTGGGCGTTCCGTCTCGTATGAACATCGGGCAGGTGCTTGAGGTTCACTTGGGATATGTCGCGAAGGCATTGGGCTGGAAGATCTCCACGCCGGTATTCGACGGCGCGCACGAGCAGGACATCAGGGCGCTCTACGACGAGGCGAGAGACAAGAGAAGCGAGCTTCTGGGCGAAAACTCCGCGGGGCTGGATTTCACAAAGCTCCCGTGGACCTCGGACTGCAAAACGCAGCTTATCGACGGCAGAACAGGCGAGAAGTTTGACAGTCCCGTAACAGTCGGCTATATGTATTATCTGAAGCTGCATCACCTGGTTGACGATAAGATCCACGCGCGTTCGACGGGACCGTATTCGCTGGTTACGCAGCAGCCGCTTGGCGGTAAGGCGCAGTTCGGCGGACAGCGCTTCGGCGAAATGGAGGTCTGGGCGCTGGAGGCTTACGGCGCAGCGTACACTCTCCAGGAGATACTCACCGTAAAGTCGGACGACCTTATGGGACGTCAGAAAACTTACGAGGCGATCGTCAAGGGCAACGAGGTTCCGAAGCCCGGCGTGCCTGAGTCGTTCAAGGTTATGGTAAGCGAGCTTCAGGGCTTGGGTCTTGACGTAAGAATTCTCGACGAGAACGGTGCGGAGATCGACCTCAAGCAGGATCTCGACGACGACGACAACTCGGCGTTCGGCAAGGCGAGTCCTATGGAGGAAGAGTACAGAGGCGACGACTCGGCGTTCGAGCGCGCGGGCTTTGACGTAACCGACGCTGCGGACGCGGCGGGCGTTACGGACGATATGTTCGGTGATGACGACGAGGAGTACGACGACGAGGACGCGGATTTTGACGACGGTCTCGACGACGAAGAGTTCGGCGACCCGGAGGACTCGGACGACGAGTATGATGAGGACGACGAGTTCGACGAGGAAGAGGACGAGTAAGTCGGCGCAACAAGAGCGCACCAAAGGCGCGTTCAGAGCAAGTAAGCGTAACGGCAGAGCAGTCATAAGCAGCTACCGAGTAAATCAGCGTAACAGCAGAGCAGTGGAGCGTCTAAACCAAGCTGTGAAAGCGCCGCGAGTTACGCTAACGTAGCTTTTACTGCTCGGCTAGCGAACGAAGCGAAGCGTAGTGAGCGGTTCTCCGCGACATTTTAGATAGGGGTAAATATGGAATTTAGTGTATTTGACTCAATGAAAATAGGCCTTGCGTCTCCCGAGCAGATCAGAGAGTGGTCGCATGGCGAGGTTCAGAGACCCGAGACGATCAACTATCGCAGCCAGAAGCCCGAGAAAAACGGACTTTTCTGCGAGAGAATTTTCGGACCGATGAAGGACTGGGAGTGTAATTGCGGCAAGTATAGGAGAATTCGGTTTAAGGGCAAGATATGCGAAAAGTGCGGCGTTGAGGTTACGAGAAGCAAGGTGCGCCGTGAGAGAATGGGGCATATCGAGCTCGCCGCGCCCGTGTCGCATATCTGGTACTATAAGGGCACGCCGTCGAGAATAGGGCAGGTGCTTGACCTCACTCCGAAAAGGTTGGAGGAAGTGCTGTACTTTACGAAGTATATCGTAATCGACCCCGGCGAGAAGAGCGGGCTTGCGAAAAAGCAGCTGCTCACCGAGGAGGAATATACCCAGTATAAGGCTAAGTTCTCGGGGATAGATTCGTTCCGCGCGGGAATGGGCGCGGAGGCTATAAAAGAGCTGTTGGCGGAGATCGATCTTGACGACCTCGCCGACGAGCTGAAGGCGGAGCTCGAAAACACGTCCGCGGGGCAGAAGCAGGTAAAGCTGCTTCGGCGGCTTGACGTTATCGAGGCGTTCAGAACGAGCGGCAACCGCCCCGAGTGGATGATCCTCGACTGTATCCCGGTTATCCCGCCGGATATAAGACCGATGGTTCAGCTCGACGGCGGACGCTACGCGACGTCCGATCTTAACGAGCTTTACCGCAAGGTGGTAATGCGCAATAACAGACTTAAGGACTTGCTTTCAAAGAGAGCCCCCGATATTATCGTGCGCAATGAGAAGCGTATGCTTCAGGAAGCGGTGGACGCGCTTATCGACAACGGCCGCCACGGCAGAGCGTACACGGGCTCGAACAACCGTCCGCTGAAGTCGCTTTCCGATATGCTTAAGGGCAAGCAGGGGCGCTTCCGCCAGAACCTGCTTGGTAAGCGCGTTGACTATTCGGGACGTTCGGTTATCGTTGTAGGACCGGAGCTCAGAATGGATCAGTGCGGTCTCCCGAAGGAAATGGCGCTGGAGCTCTTCAAGCCGTTCGTTCTCCATGATCTCGAGCAGCGCGGAACGTCGAACATCAAGCAGGCGAAGAAAAAGGTAGAACGCGCGGACGACGAGGTCTGGGATTCGCTTGAAAACGTAATCAAGGATCACCCCGTGCTCCTCAACCGTGCGCCGACGCTCCACAGATTGGGAATCCAGGCGTTCTCGCCCGTGCTTGTAGAGGGTCGCGCTATCAAGCTCCACCCGCTTTGCTGTACGGCGTTCAACGCGGACTTCGACGGCGACCAGATGGCGGTTCATCTGCCGCTTTCCAAGGAAGCGCAGACTGAGGCTCGCGAGAAGATGCTCGCAGCGAAGAATTTGCTGAAGCCCTCCGACGGAAAGCCCGTAACGGTTCCGACGCAGGATATGGTTCTGGGCTCGTATTATCTGACGATAGATAAGGCGGGCGAAAAGGGCGAGGGCAAGGTTTTCCGCGACGCGAACGAGGCTATTATGGCATACCAGAACGGCGCGATCACAATTCACGCTGCTATCAAGGTGCGCGTAACAAAGCCGTTCGGGGATCAGGTAATCACGCGGATCGTTCCGACGACCGTCGGCAGAATTATCTTCAACGAGCATATCCCGCAGGACTTGGGCTACGTCGACAGAACCGACCCCGAGCACGAGCTGGATTACGAGATAGGCTTCAAGGTCGGCAAGAAGCAATTGGGACCGATCATCGACCGCTGCCTTAAAAAGCACGGCACGGCGAAAACCGCGCAGGTGCTTGATAAGATCAAGGCAATGGGCTATAAATATTCCACCAAATCGGGAATTACCGTAGCGGTCTGCGACGCGGAAATTCCGCCGCAGAAGGCGGAAATTCTCGCGGAGACGGACGAGGCTGTAGCTAAGCTCAATAAGCAGTACAGCAGAGGCTTCATCTCGAAGGACGAGCGCTCCGCGAACTTCGCGAAGCTGTGGAACAACGCGACGAACCGCGTAACCGAGGCTCTGACGAACAACCTCGGCGAATACAACAACATCTTTATGATGGCGGACTCCGGCGCGCGTGGTTCGAGAGAGCAGATAAGACAGCTCGCGGGAATGCGCGGACTTGTCGCGAACACGTCCGGTGAGACTATCGAAATGCCTATCAGAGCTAACTACCGCGAGGGCTTGAACGTTCTGGAATACTTCATCTCCTCCCGCGGCGCGCGTAAGGGACTTGCCGACACGGCGCTTCGTACCGCCGACTCGGGCTATCTTACGAGACGACTTGTTGACGTTTCGCAGGAGGTAATTATCCGCGGCGACGACTGCGGCACTACAAACGGCATCGAGGTTTATGACCTCTATCACGACAATCGAAATATAGTTCCGCTCGCGGAGCGTCTCGAGGGCAGATTTTTGCCCGAGGACTTCACCGCGCCCGACGGCTCGTTTACGATCTCCAAGGATAAAATGCTCGACGAAAACGACGCGGCGAAAATCGCGGCGACGGGCGTTGGCAGGATCAAGGTTCGCTCGGTTCTCACGTGCGAGCTGAGAAACGGAGTTTGCGCGAAGTGCTACGGCGCGTCGCTTGCGGACGGTCAGCTTATCAGCAAGGGCGAGGCTGTCGGCGTAATCGCGGCGCAGTCCATCGGCGAGCCCGGTACGCAGCTTACGATGCGTAACTTCCACACCGGCGGCGTTGTCGGCGCGGAGGATATCACGCAGGGTCTCCCGCGCGTCGAGGAGCTTTTCGAGAGCCGTCACCCGAAGAACGCGGCGATAATCACCAAGGTCGCGGGCACGGTTCGCTTTGAGGAGATAAAGAAAACGCGTCACGCGATAATCACGACCGACGACGGTCTTGAGGAAGCTTACGCGGTGCCTTTCGGCTATCGCCCGAAGGTACAGGATGGCGACAGAGTTGAAGTCGGCGACGCGCTGACTGAGGGCTCGATAAACCCGCCGGATGTTCTCGCGGTAAAGGGCGAGCAGGCTGTTCAGGATTACCTGATAAGCGAGGTTCAGAAGCCCTATCGCCAGCAGGGTGTTGACATCAGCGACAAGCATATCGAGGTCATCGTTCGCCAGATGATGCGCAAGGTGCGCGTTCTCAACGCGGGCGACAGCAGACTGCTTGCGGGCGCTGTTGTAGGCAAGAACGAGTTCGCCGAGGCGGTTGATATACTCAAGGAGCGCGAAGCGCAGGGCGAGACCGTAACCTACCCGACCAGCGAGCCGGTGCTTCTCGGTATCACGAAGGCGTCGCTCGCGACGGACAGCTTTATGTCCGCGGCGTCGTTCCAGGAGACGACGAGAGTGTTGACAGAAGCGGCAATGCGCGGCAAGGTCGACCCGCTCACCGGACTCAAGGAAAACATCATCATCGGCAAGCTTATCCCCGCGGGCACGGGTCTGCTCGCGCAGGAAGAAGCAGCGGCGGAGAGACTTCACGCGGCGGAAACCGCTGCCGAAGCAGAAACCGCCTCCGATACAGCAGAATAAAAAAATCCCCCGCTTTAGGAGGGTAGCCATACAGAAGCTTTTAAGGGTCGAGCGAAAAGTGCTCGACCCTTTGTTTTCTATGAAACGTAATGAAAAAGGCGTAACGCCTTGCGGGGGATTTTTTAATCACGCACGGAGAAATCAAGCACTGCCGTGTCGCGATTTTTGTCTTGATTTTCGGGAGTGAAAACAGAAAACTCTCCGTCCTCGTTTTCAATTAAAATTCGCCCGCACTCAAAGCATTGATAAACGCGCTTAAAGCGGATATATCCGTTGCCGACCTCTTTTCGGAACTTCATACAAAGCTCCGCACGGTTGGGGTTGGGGGATTCGATCATTTCATCGGCAAAATCATAGAACGGAAACCGCTGCTTGTCGGACAAAATGTAGCCCTTAAAGCTATGCCCGTCGCTGATGTCGGGGATAACGCAGCCGCAGTTACAGTATATTTTTGACATTAAAGCTCACCTGTTTTCATTCATATATGCCCGATACCGCGCCTCTTGTTCCGCGTCGTTCGCGATGATTATTTCCAGCGCTCTTACGGCGCATTTTATACCGCGCGTCGTGTCGTTGCAGATCGTATCGTCCAGACCGCGCTTGGAGCGCTCGGCGTTCCACAAGGCGGTCAGAACGGCGCCGCAGCGGATTCTTCTTGTTTCGTGGCGGGCGCCTCGTACAAGCCCGACAGAATAGATCGCGGCGCATTCCATTTCGGACGCGAGGCAGCCGCTCTTAAGATAGCTGTCCCAGCGGGATTTGATATTATCGCCGACCGCCGAGCCCTCGGGATTCACCTCGCCGTAAAAGCTGTCCTTTGAGTGAACGACGCCAACGTGGTAATTGCCGAATACATTTTTATTTTCGTAGATCTCTTTTGCCGCCTGCGCGAGAGCGGAAGTCACCTCAAAATCCGCGAGCGCGGGATAGCCCTGCGGGAGATACTCGTAGGACGTTCCCTCGGCGCGAATAGCCGCTTCGGCGATGATAAGATCGCCGCCCGAAACCTGCAAATCAACTCCGCCGCACGTGCCGACGCGGATAAACGTCGTCGCGCCGCTGTCGATAAGCTCCTCTACGGCGATAGCCGCCGAGGGTCCGCCGATGCCCGTCGAGCAGACACTTACCTTTTCGCCGAGGAGCTTGCCTGTGTAAATGTTGTATTCGCGGTTCTGCGCTACCTGCACCGCGTCGTCAAGATACTCCGCGATTTTCGGAACGCGCCCGGGGTCGCCCGGAAGAATAACATATCGCCCAACGTCGCCCTTTTTTATCTTCAAATGAAAACGCTCGTTTTCGTTCATAATAGTAGCCATATTTTCTCCTTTTTAGAAATTCAGAGATAAGAAGTAAGAAGCCGCGCGGGGAGTCTTACCTCTAAAACTCTTGCCTCTAGTCGCGAATATCTCCGTGCATTCTTGCCATCATCTCTCTGTACTCCGCTTGATCCTTTTCGATCAAAAGCTCCATTGCGCGGACGGCGCATTTTATGCCGCTTGTTGTGTCCTCGGTTATCGTGTCTGCCATATTTTTCTTAGAACGCTCGGCGTTCCACAAAGCGGTGAGCACGCCTCCGCAGCGGATCTTCAGCGGGAACACGCTGCGCACCGTTCCCACCGCGTAGATAGCCGCGCACTCCATTTCCGAGGCAAGACAGCCGCATTTTACGTAGCTGTCCCAGCGGGCTTTGATGTTCTCCCCGACCGCCGAGCCGTCGGGGTTCACCTCGCCGTAAAAGCTGTCCTTGGCGTGCACGACGCCGACGTGATAGTTTTTGCCCTTCTCGTTTTCGGTAATCTCCTTCGCTGCTTTTACAAGAGCGGAAGTCACGTCAAAGTCCGCGAGCGCGGGGTAGCCCTGCGGGAGATACTCATAGCTCGTGCCTTCGGCGCGGATAGCAGCCTCCGCGATTATCAGATCGCCGCCGAACACCCGAAGGTCGATGCCGCCGCTCGTACCTACTCTGATGAACGTCGTCGCGCCGCTGTCGATAAGCTCCTCGACGGCTATCGCCGCGGAGGGTCCGCCGATGCCCGTAGAGCAGACGCTGACCTTTTCGCCGAGAAGCGTGCCCGTGTAAATATTATATTCGCGGTTCTGCGCTGTTTGCACCGCGTCGTCGAGATACTCCGCGATTTTCGGAACGCGCCCCGGGTCGCCCGGGAGAATAACGTACTTTCCGACATCTCCGTATTTTATCTTCAGATGAAAACGCTCGTCTTCGTTCATTATCGTTGCCGTAGGAATTCCTCCTTTTTACCGATATCCCCGCCGAAGGCGGGGATAACAGCGTTTAATTCTTATTTCTTGCCAAAAAGCCCGCCGAGCTTATCGGCAACTCCGCCGAGATTTATCTTTGCCTTAACGCCCTCGATGATGCCGTTTACCTGGTCGTCGGGGAGGTCTACGCCGAGCACGTCCTCGACCGCCTTTATCGGCTCGCTCTTGAACTTCTCCGCGAACTTATCATCGGATTTCACCTTGTTTACTACCTCGTCGATTTTTGCCTTAATGTCCATAATAACTCTCCTTTTGAAATATTTTTACGGATTTTCACCCGTTCTTTTGATAATGCTTGCCGCCGCGTCGTTGAGGGCGTGATCGGACGTTCCCTTAACGTCTAAAAAGATAAAGCGTTCTTTCTCGAAATTGTTTTCGAGAGCCTTTCGCTCCAGATTAAGATAAACATAAACCACCGTGACTTGTTGAGCCGCGTCGCGGGCTCTGTCGAGAATCGTTTCCGTTATCTCCGTTGTGATGAGCACGAGCAGCGCCGCGCTGCTTTTGTCGAGCGCGTCTATCATCTCGCAGAGATCCTCCGCGTGGGTGTCCGGCGGAATTACCGACATCAGGTGAAAGAACTCGTTGAACGACGTTTCGCTGCTGATGTACGACGGCTTGGTGTTGAAGTCGCCGATGTCCACCGTCGAGTGAATTCCCTTATCGAGCGCGGTTTTCGCGAAGGCTATCGCGCACTCTATCATCATATCCGCGCGCGTCATTCCGTCAACATCGTTATTCTGGTGGAAGTCGCAGAAGATGACCGCGCGCAGGTCGTTTATGCTGTCGAACTGCTTTATCATCAGATCGTCCTGCTTGGCGGTGAGCTTCCAATGCACAAGCTGGAGCACGTCGCCGTCGCGGTATTCGCGGACGTGCGAGAAGTCCTCCTTGTCCGCGGAGTTGAGCCGCTTTTGCGAGAAGCTCTGCTCAACCGCCGAGAGGAAGATTATGTCCTCAAGCATCAGCTTACGCGGCAGGAAAACCATCGGCACCGAGCGTTCGCACTTTTTTGAAACGCGGATTATCCGCAGTGGGTCGACGACGTAAAGCCGCTGTATCTCGCTTTGATAATTCCCGCGGAATTTGTGCTTGCAGCGGACGGCTATTTCCGAATTCCCGAATGGTGGCAGCGATACAAAAAGCCGCTTGTCCGCGAACAGACCTATCTCGCCGTCCGGGATAACGCATTTCAATTCCAGAGGAACCGCGGGAAAAATGAAAAAATTCTTCACGCGGATAAGCAGATCGAACGAAATGTCCTTCGCCGCCGTTATTCGCTCCGCGGAAAACTCGGCGTTCACGAAAAACAGCTGTATTGACGCCATTATAAACGCGAGGACGGGATACAGGAGTATCGTAAACAGCAATATCTGAGAAAACTTGCCCGTGTACGCCATTGAAAAGCCAACGCAGCCAAGCGCCACCGCCGCGTATATCACACGATTTCGTATCATCGTTTAACTCCGTTTTACGGGCGGCACGACCGTGCTTACCGCGTCCTCGAGAACCGAGCGCACCGAGCGGCGGTTGACGCGGCTTTCCTGCCGCAGAACTATCCTATGCTCAAATACGGGGATAAGCAGCCGCACTATATCCTCCGGGATAACGTAATCCCGCCCGCGAAGATACGCGTAGGCTCTTGAAGCCTGCATCAGCGCGACGGACGCGCGCGGGCTCGCGCCAAGCGCTACCGTGGGATTGTTGCGCGTTGCCGCGGCAAGCTCCGCGACGTATCTGCAAAGGCTCTCCGCGAAAACAATATCGTTTACGTCCTCAACGCACTCGGCTATCTGCTCCGCGGTCATCACATTCTGCACATCGTCAAGCGGGTTGTCGTAAAGCCTGTCGAGCATTATCTGCTGCTCCTCGGCTATCGTCGGATAGCCCATGCTGATCTTCATCATAAATCTGTCGAGCTGCGCCTCGGGCAGCGGGAACGTGCCGACGTACCCCTGAGAGTTCTGCGTCGCGATTACCATAAACGGGTCGGGCAGAAGATATGTAGTGCCGTCCACGGTCACGCGCTTTTCCTCCATTGCCTCCAGCAGCGCCGACTGCGTTTTCGGGGAGGTTCGGTTTATCTCGTCCGCAAGGAGAATATTCGTCATCACAAGTCCGGGGCGGTATTCAAAGCAATTCTCCTCTTTGTTGAACATCGTAAATCCCGTGATGTCCGATGCCATAACGTCCGGAGTGAACTGCGCGCGCCTGAACGCTAAGCCCGAGGCTTTCCCCAAAGCCATAGCGAGCGTGGTTTTCCCAACTCCGGGAACGTCTTCGATAAGCACGTGCCCGCGCGCCAAGAGACTTGTCAAGACGATCAAAAGCGCGTCGTCCTTGCCTTTTATAACTTTAGAGACTTCGGCTACAAGATCCGAGAGGAGATATTGGTTTTGAAACTTCTGGGACATCGTTATGTTGATCCTTCCTGTTAGATGTTAAGAATTTTAGAAGCAAGAGGCAAGAGTCGGTGCTTGACGTTCCTGCTTCTTTACTTCCGTTGCTCTGATAATTAAGTGTTTTTGTTTACTTATGCAGTCTTTTTATCAGCTTAAATATCAGCGAGTTTTCCGTGACTAAGGGCTTTTCGTGCTCAAAAAAAACTATGCCGTCGGCGGGGGAGCTTATCTCCGAAATTATTGTGCCCTCATAGGGGTGGATTATCTGCGCCATAATGTCGCCGCGGGCAACCTCGTCGCCGACGGCGCACAGCTTGCGGTAGATCCCCGCGCCGCTGCTTTTTACGCTTATCATTTCGCTCTCGTCCAAAATCGTTCCCATATAGCCGCCGTGGCAGCGGTATTTGATAATTCCCATTCTCGACAGAAATCTCAACACCGCCGAAACGCCCAGCTCCGCGGAGCTTTCATCGATGTTCTCCGTGGCGTTTGTGTAAAGCGAAAACGCCGCCGTGCCCGAGAGCTGCCAGTTGAAGTTGAGCGTCGTTCTGTCCATTGCCGTGGGATTTCGCAAAACGACGTACTGAAGCCCGAACAAATTCGCGAGGCTTGCGTTTTCCTTCGCGGTTTTCATCATTCGGATATGTGGAATGAATACTCCCGGTATATAAAACGACGCAAATTGCACGCCGTATTTATACTGCTTTATCTCCTCGAACACGCCCGCGGCTATTCTCTGTGTGGTCTCGCCGTCTGGGTCGCCGGGGAACTGGCGGTTTATATCCGTGTTGTCGAGGCACCAGAACCGCCGACCGACGTTTGTGCTGTAGCTGTTCAGCGACGGAATGACAAGCACCTCTCTGTCGTGCGCGAAGTCGCCCTTTTTCTCGATGTGCGAAAGCGCCTTGACAAGCTGCCCGCACATATAAAGCTGCTGGATCTCATTGCCGCGGAGATTGCCGATTATGCAACAGGTTTTCTCGCCCTTGCCGAAGCGATAGCCCGTCACGCGGAAATCATCGCGGTAAAGCCCGGAAAGGCTGTATATCACTTCTTTTTTCAAGGGAGATCACCTGCTTTCTTCGGTAATTTAACGCGCTTAAATCGTCTTGGAAACGTCGATCCACTCCTCGCAAGCGGAGCACTTTTCAAGCTCCTCAAGCGAGAGGTCGACTGCCGTGTTACCGCTGCCCGCGGCGGGGAAAACCCGCTCGAAGCGTCTCAGCGACTCGTCGAGATAAACCGAAACTTCCGGGTTTATCCCGAACGGGCAAACGCCGCCCACCGAGTGCCCGATAAGCTCCGTTACCTGCTCCGGCGAAAGCATTTTCGCCTTCACGCCGAATCGCGCCTTGAACTTCGCGTTGTCGATCTTAACGTCGCCAGCCGTTACTATCATCACGGGTTTTTCGTTTACGTTGAACGTAAGCGACTTCGCTATTCTCGCGGGCTCGCACCCGAGCGCCGCCGCTGCGAGCTCCACCGTCGCGCTGCTTTGCTCAAGCGTTTTTATCCTGTCAGAAAGTCCGAATTTCTCGAGATGAGCCTTTGCTTTTTCCGCTGACATTTTTCTGTCCTCTTTTCGATAATAATTACTTTAAATTCATCAAGACCTGTTTTACGTTTTCGGCATTTGATATATAATCAACATACAGATCACGCATAGGTCCGTCGGGATAATTACAAATCCCGCTGTCGATTTTTTTGATAATATCCTCTCTTTCGGGTTCAAAAAACCAGTCCCATTCCGGAATCTCTCCAACGGGCAAAAGCGATATGAATTCGTCCAGAAGTCCCGCTGCTTTAAACGCTCCCAAACGCTCAAGAGACTTCTTTATTTCCGGTAGAGCAAGAAAAGCCTCTTCGTCCTCGGACAAAGACGGAAGCGCGTCGGCTTGGCAGATGTCCTCAAGCCTTGATGCAAGATACAAGGTTTTTTGCGCTTCGTTCATTTCGGCTATGGGAATATCCGCCAAATGATCGTATATCAAAGTTAAAAGAAAATCTTCTTTTTCGCCGCTGTCTAGTGCAATCAGCCCCTCGGCATCACGGTTCAGAATAATACTGCGAAACGTGTCGCTGTTTGGCATTTTAGTCCTCCGCCTCTACGTAATACCCATTCGCGCGAACGCCGTCTATAGCGTTTATAAAATCGCTGAACTTCGCGTAGCCGTAATCGTTGAAATCGAAATTCTTGAACTTGTTACGAAGCTGCATCGAAAGCGACTTGATGCTCTTTTTGTCGTCGTTCTTCGCGAAGTCGCAGATGAACTGCTCGATCTGCTCCGTGCGCTTTATGAAGCTCTTGTTGAGTGAGGCAACGTCGCCCTTGACGGTCAACCCCTTTATCTCCGTGAGGAGCTTTTTCAGCGTGGAAAAGCCGAGCTCCTTTAAATAATTCTTGCCGTACTTCTTCGAGAGCATATTCCCCATCGCAGCCGCGGAAGCCGCGTTGTCGTTCTGAGTCACGAACACAAAAACATCGCGCTTGATGATGTTGAGGTCGGGAGCGACAACTTCCTTCTTGGGTCTCCCCGCCTTCTTCTTGGGAGCAGGCTCCTGCGCTTCTTCAACCTTTTCGGGCTGCTTCTTCTTTGAAGTGGCAGCCTTCTTCGCGGGAGTTTTTTCGTTCTTAGACTCGGCAACGGGAGCTTCCACAACGGGAGCCTTCGGCTTTCTGCCGCGCTTTTTAAGCTGCTCGCTTGCTATCGAGACGAAATTCTTCTCGACCCTAACGCCCTCAACGGAGGCGAGAGCCGACGCGAAATCCGCGAAGCCCAGATCGGCGACATAGCTTTTGCCGTATTTTTCAAGCAGCATATTGTTCAGCTGCCCGATGTTTCCGCCCTTTTCGCCGCTTTCGGAGGCGTATTTCTTTACCTCCATAACAAATACCTGCGAGGTAATTCTCAGCGTGTGAGCGACGGGCTGCGCCTCGGCGGCGTTTTCGGCAGCTTCCGCGGGCGCGGCGTTCGGCTCCGCGAGCCGGACTATTTCGCCGTCACGCGTGAAGATCGGGCGCTTGTCTATAAACTTCGCAAACTGCTTCGAACCGAACCGCGAGAAATCCACCTTGCCTAAAACCTTTGAGATGTAATTCGCGACCTTTGATAGGTTATCCTTTTTGCCCTCCTGGCGGTTAAGATACTCCACAATAACGTGCAGAATTTCCTTTTCGTCGAGCGCGTCCCGGCTTTGCTGGCGTTTTCTCGCCGCCCTTGTCATAACAAACGTGCCCTTGCGGACGATCTGCGGAATACTGTCAACGAACATAGAAAGCCTGTTGAAGCCCAGCGCGTTGTAGTCGATATTTCCGTAACGCGAGTTGAGGTAGGCGTTTATTTTCGGCAGATCAAGCTTGCCGTCGTCGTTTTCCTTTACGTAATTTATAAGGTCGTTTCGGAGAATTGTTTCGTCATAATCGCCGATATTCGCGCAGACCTTATCGAGATAGCTGAAGCTGTGGCAGCTTGACGTAAACGCGAGCGGCGTTTTCACCTCGCCGATGCCGATCACGAGCTTGCCCGACTCGCGCAGTCTGATAGCGAGCCGCGTGAAGTCGCTGTCGCTTGTTACAAGCACAAAGCCGTCTACATTGCCCGTGTACAAAATATCCATAGCGTCGATTATCATCGAGAAATCCGTCGCGTTTTTGCCCGCGATGTAGCTGTTCTGCTGCACGGGCATGATCGAGTTGTTCATCGCGGGGATCCGCCAGCCGGAGTTGTTCTTCTCCCAATCGCCGTAAATGCGCTTGTAGATAAGGTTTCCGTGCTTGGAAGCCTCTTCCAGAATAAACTGCGAATACTTCGGCGAAACATTGTCGCTGTCAATAAGCAGCGCTAACTTCTTTTCTTCATTCATAATTTTCTCTTTTCTATAAACTCTTGCTTCTAGACGGCAACCGGAATTTTCTCGTGAAAGTCATGGTATTTATAATCCACCGCCGTAAAGCTGTCCTTGGTGAATTTGTAGAAATCCGTGATGTCGTCGACTTGCATTTTCGGGG
This sequence comes from Oscillospiraceae bacterium, assembly GCA_029062865.1. GTDB lineage: Bacteria > Bacillota > Clostridia > Oscillospirales > Ruminococcaceae > CAG-115. Next base: position 5,531 of record JAIDPG010000380.1, on the reverse strand, counting down.
CGGGGTAGGGCTCCTTTTCGATAAGGCGCTTTACCGTGTCGACATGGCGGTCGTAGATGTGCGCGTCGGCTATCACGTGGACGAGCTCGCCCGGCTCAAAGCCGCTTGCCTTCGCGAACATGATCAGTAATGCCGCGTACTGGCAGACGTTCCAGTTGTTGGCGGTGAGCATATCCTGCGAGCGCTGGTTGAGTATCGCGTTCAGCCGATTTCCGCTGACGTTCAGCGTAAACGAATAGGCGCACGGCGCGAGCGCCATTTCGTTCAAGTCGTGGTGATTGTACATATTCAGCAGAATTCTCCGCGACGTGGGGTTGTTCTTCAAGTCAAGCAGCGCCCTGTCGACCTGCGTGAACTCGCCGTCGGGGTATTTGTGCTTCACGCTCATCTGATAGCCGTAAGCCTTGCCGATAGAGCCGCTCTCGTCCGCCCAGGCGTCCCACACGTGCGACGAAAGCTCGTTTATGTTGTTCGAGTGCTTCTGATAGATCCACAAGATCTCATCGATAGCCGAGCGGTAATAAACGCGCCGCAGCGTCATGATCGGGAACTCCTCGGACAAGTCGTAGCGGTTTACCACGCCGAATTTTTTTATCGTGTGCGCGGGGGAGCCGTCCTCCCAGCGCGGGCGAACCTCAAAGCCCTCGTCGGATATACCGTGCTCAAGAATATCGCGGCAGTTCTGTATGAAGATGTCGTCTGCTTTGCTCATTATTTCTCCTTATAAAACAAGTGCCCGTATGCCCACAAGGCGCGGTCGAATTTGCGGTCGCGAATATCTTCTCCTCTAAAAATTTCTTTAACTATCTTTTTTCGATAATTATTATTGTAATCGTTAAAGCCGGAAAGGCTTGGACTATTATTTGAGCGGTTCTTTTTTAGAGGGATTTCCCGCTCGCCGTCAATAGCCTCAACGGCAATACGGGCATACACATCGTAAATAGGATATTTTCCGCCGCTTAGAAAATATAATAGAGTGATAGCATAAACGGGACCTATATTTTCAACCGTGCAAAATTTATCAACCAAACTGCGGGCTTTGTTATCGTCAATAGGCAAAGTTGTGTCTGCCTTTTGTGTGGCATTATATACATTTTTTATGTTAATTTTTCTGCCAAACCGTATGTTAACACATCCATCCTTTATCTTACTGCCTGTTTTCCACTTGAGAATATTGGAAATGTCTGTTTCGGTCAATTCTGGGGGACAATCCTTTTGTCTGTTCCTGAGAATTTCTAAAATAGTATTTTCCAATTCGTCATCACGGTTGACATAAAGATAGATTGACGAATAAATTTCAACAAAGCTTTTTTTGGAAATGCTGTTATTTTCAAGGTCAAAAAACTTCATTGCTCAGCCTTCGCTCAAAACAAACACGTCATAAATAACCTTAATCGCCGCCTCGAAGTCCTTTTCGTCAATGCCGACGATGATGTTGAGCTCCGAGGAGCCCTGGTCGATCATTCGGATATTGATCTCGGCGTGGGAAAGCGCGGCGAAGACACGCGTCGCGGTGCCCTTTTTGGCTCTCATTCCGCGGCCTACTATCGCGATAAGCGCAAGCCCGTCGATTATCTCAAAATGGTCGGGGCGGAGGACTTCTTTCATTCTCGCGACAAGCTTCTCCCTATCCGCGCCCGTGCCGAGCTCGTGGGAGTTTACGACTACCGAAACCGTGTCGATTCCCGTGGGCATATGCTCGGGGAATACGCCGTGGTTTTCAAGCACCTGCAGCATTCTCCGCATAAAGCCGTTTTCCGAATTCAGGCGGTCTTTTTCTATCGAGATGACGGAAAAGTCCTTCTTGCCCGCGATGCCCGTTACAAGATATTTTGTGTTGCTGTCGGCGGTCGGAACGATGAGCGTTCCCGCGTCGTCTGGAGCGTTGGTGTTCTTGATGTTTATCGGGATATTTGCGCTGCGCACGGGGAAGATCGCGTCCTCATGGAGCACGCCCGCGCCCATATACGAAAGCTCTCGCAGCTCGGAATACGTGATGACCTCAATGCCCGCGGGGTTTTGCACAATGCGCGGGTCGGCAACGAGAAATCCCGAAACGTCCGTCCAGTTCTCGTAAAGCGAAGCGCCAGCCGCCTTCGCGACAACCGAGCCCGTAAAGTCCGAGCCGCCGCGCGAGAACGTCTTTATCGTGCCGTCCGGCAGTGCGCCGTAAAATCCAGGAATGACCGCTTTCGGGGTTTTATCGAGGATAGCGCCGAGGCAGGCGTTCGTGATGTCCGCGTCGAAATTGCCCTTGCTGTCAAAGAAAATGCCCTTCGCGGCGTCAACGAACTCAAAGCCGAGATAATTCGCCAGGAGAATTCCGTTTAAGTACTCGCCGCGCGAAGCTGCGTAGTCGCGGTTTGCGCCCGCGCGGAATTTTTGTCCTATCTTGACATATTCGTCTTCAAGAGATACCGTAAGCCCGAGCTCCTTGATGATTTCGTCGTAGCGCTCGCGAACGGGCGCGAACGCCTTCGCGAAGTCCTCGCCGGTGAGCACGCGCTCGTAGCACTGATACAAAAGATCCGTGACCTTGGTATCGTCGCCGAAGCGCTTGCCCGGCGCACTCGGAACGACGTAAACGCGCTCCGGGTCAGCGTTGATGATATCCGCGACCTTCTTGAACTGCTTTGCGTCGGCAAGCGAGCTGCCGCCGAATTTTACCACTTTACTCATAACAATCAGCCTTTCTTCCGATTTTTACACATATATATTATATTTTACCACATTTTGCTCTAAATTGCAATACCTTTTGGGAGAAAAGTTGAGATAACACGACTTGACGACCGCAGCGATTTGTGATATAATGAGGAAAAGAATTCCGATCAGGAGAATGAATGTGAGAGTGTGGACAAGATTTGATGCGCTCCCGCGGCGCTTTTTGCGGGCTTACGAGTATAACAGTGCGCAGGCAGCGGACTTCTCGGAGAACCGTCTTGAAAACGGCGCGCTTATCTATCAAAGCGGCGGGGCGTTTCTCTCGCTGCGGTTTCGGCGCGTGAGAATGAGCAACGTGTGCTGCGAGATCATGGCGGCGTATAACGCGATGACGCTCACAGGGATAAACGTTGACTTTCTGAAGCTCGCCGCGGAGTTCGAGCGCGGCGGCGCGATTCCCGCGATACCGCCCGGCGTGTTCGGAAGCAGCCCGCTGTCGATAGGAAAATGCCTCACGGCATACGGCGTGAAGTTCACGAAATACACAAGGCTCGCGGAGTTTGAGAGCGCTCTCAAAGAGGGCAGCGTCGCGGTGCTGAGCTACAAATTCAAGGGCTTAGACCCGCGCGTCCACGGGTTCACGCTCCGGAAAACCGCCGACGGAATAACCGCATACAACCGCTTCTCAAACGACAAAGCGCCGAGGAATTACGATTCCGTCGCGGAAGCGATCGCCGGTAAGGTGTTTCTGGTGGGGTATGTTATCATGAAATAATAGACAAGCCCGGGCGTTCAAACGCGTGAGCTTTGTGCATACTGTCTAGAATAACAAAGGATAAATTAGTTGGTTTTTATATTGATTATTTTGTCAATTATTATATAATATATTAAAACGATTGTTTGTGCTTTGCGAAGATTACAATATGCACAAATGACGTAAATATCTTATTTTTGAAGGGACTATTTTATAAAAAATTATTGCTTGTATGGTTGCTTCACTTTCGTTGTCGGCAACAACGGTTGTATTTGCAGAAGAAGTCGGTGTGTCAGAGGATTTGAACTATAATCAAACAAACATATATGTAAATCCGTAATCCGGGAAGGAGAAAAATATGATTGGTGAAAAAGTTGAGAAGCTTGGCAGAGCAATCGGCTCGGGCGAAGAGAGGCTTAAAGGCTTTGGCAGCAAGGAAAGAAACAGGATCGCCGTACTTGCGATAACCGCAGCCGCGTTTTTATGCTTCGGGATTTTCTTTTACCTTAACCTTATGTGGACAAACGCCGCGTGCTTTGTACTTGAAATGCTTATAGCATTCGTTATATTTGCGGCTGCGGGAACGCTCTTCGCGGACGTTTTCAAAAACAGCTTTCGGAAATATATATTCGCGGATATTATCTTGGCGGTTTTGCTTATTCCGCTTCTTGATCTGATCTCGATATTTTTTGCCTTAGACCTCAGCAATATCACCGGAGGAATACTGTTGTTCTTTGGTAGGGGGTTATTGTGGAATCTGCTTGTTTTCGGAGTTCCCGCCGCAGCTTCGATCGTGTTCGGGCGGTTTGTGATCCACAAGAAAAAACGCGTATCGCAGATGAGCGAGGCAAACAATTAACAACAAAACGCTCCCCTGTTCGGGGAGCGTTTTTATTACTCGTCGTCCGTTTCGGGCGCGTCCCAGTTGTGCCAAACGTTCTGAACGTCATCGTTGTCGTCCATTGCCTCCAGCATCAAGCCCATTTTCTTGAGCTGATCCTCGTCGGTGAGGGTCGTGTAAGTACTCGGCACCTGCGCCGCCTCCGCGGAAATAACCTCATAGCCGCGCTTCGCGAGCTCCGCGGCGACGTTTCCCACCTCGTTCGGGTCGGTCGTTATTTCCACAACTCCGTCCTCGAACGAAAAGTCCTCCGCGCCGCTTTCGAGGATATCCTCCATCGCCTTGTCCTCGTCGATATCGCCGTCCTCGTTATTCAGCACGATAACTCCCTTGAGCGTGAACATAAAGCTGACGCAGCCCGCCGTTCCGAGATTTCCGCCGAACTTATCAAAATAATGCCGTATCTCGCCAGCCGTTCTGTTTCTGTTATCCGTGAGGCAGTCGACGATAACCGCCACACCGCCGGGTCCGTAGCCCTCGTAGACGCAGTTCTCATAATCGTTCTTCTCCGCGCCGCCCGCGGCTTTTTTCAAAAGCCTGTCAATATTATCGTTCGGGATATTGTTCGACTTCGCCTTCTGAACCAGCGTCGCGAGCCTTGAATTATTTGCGGGGTCGGCGCTGCCCGTTTCCTTGATGCACACAAGAATTTCGCGGCTGATCTTCGTAAATACCTTTGCCCGAGCGCCGTCCTTTTCGCCCTTCTTACGCTTGATTGTGCTCCATTTTGAATGTCCTGACATAATACTCTCCTTATTTAAATTTATTTCGGGAAGCTGATAGCTCTCCCATATACTAATGCAAACCCTGATTTTAATTTAAAATTTCAAAATTCCGTCACCGATGTCGTTCCGCGCTGCGCGCAGAACGACACCGCTGACGGAACCGGTCATAATTTTGCTTGCGCAAAATTATGACACTTTTTGAAATTTTACACTTCGCTGGGGGTGCTGCTTTGGGTCGGCACGTCCCTTAACTGCGTCGCCGATATGTGCTGTTCCCGCAAACGGTCGCGTTGACCGCGCTCCAACGGTGAACGTTGCGAAAACACTTCTTTGACAAGACAGTGCGCGAACGTGAGCGCGTTACCGCGGTAACAGAGCATCAAAAATCTGTCAACACCAAAGCGGCATTTTCTCCGCCGCTAACCCGCGACAAGTCAACCTCGCCGCTCAAAGCCACGCGAAAAAGCTGGCAAAAGGGGAGAGGAGGGAG
>JAIDPG010000038.1 GCA_029062865.1 Oscillospiraceae bacterium | reverse complement strand
TATTATTATAACCCAAATTGCAAATTGTAAAGGAAATATAATTATGGCAAAAGAAGAAATCGATGTTATCGCATTAAAAAAGAGCGTCCCCGATCTTCGCGGACAGCATTTGTGGCTGTTCTTGCAGACGTTTGGCACGCCGAGCTCGCACGCGGTGTGCTACGGGCGCTACGCGGGCTACGAGAGCTACGTATGGTCGGGCGGCGGCGGGGAAGTGGAGTATTACTTCAACTCACAGAATATCTGCGTCACCGACAATATTTTCGAGTTTTTGAAGATGTTTTAGTACTGCCGCCTGATGTTTTCATATATTTTTCACCCAAAAACGAAAAAAATCCCCCAAAATCACCAAAATTCTCTTGACAAGCCTTGCGAAATAGGTTATAATTAAAGATGTATGAGAATAGTATTGTCCGTAAGAGGACAATACAAGATAAGGGAAAATGAAAGGCGGTCTTTAGAGATATGGGGAAGAAAAAAGCTCCGAGAAGGGTGCCGTTTGAGGAGTTGAATTTCGCGGTCGTGCGACAACATAAAAAGACGGTCAACGCGCGAGGCGTAATGAAAAAAAAGGTGCCGTTTTGGGGAAAGCTCTGCGCGTGCTTCGCGTGCGCTGCCGTGGCGCTCAGCGTTATGGGCGACTGCGTCATTCAGATGAGGGCGTCGGGTGAGACAACGATCGCGAGCCTTGAGGCTAAGGCGAAGAAGCTCAAGGAGGAAAACGACAAGCGCCAGCAGCAGATAGCGGCGCTGGATTCCAACATCAACGACAATAAAGAGACGATGAACCTCGTCAGCGACCAGATAGACGGCGTTATCGAAGAGATCAACACGTTCAGCAATCTGATAACCGCAAAGCAGGAGGATATTGACCAGAAGCTTATAGACATCACAAACGTCGAGGCTTCGATCGAGCATAAAGAGGAAGAGATCTACCAGAAGCAGATAAAAATCGCCGAGCTCCAGGAGGAGAACAGAATTAACCTCGAAAAATTCGGCAAGCTCGCGCGGTATATGTATATGAACAACGCGTCGTCGCAGCTGCCCGTGCTCAACGGCTCGAACGACTGGTACGATTATTTTGTGTATTCCGACGTTGTTAAGAATATCAGCGGGCAGAATTACGAGTTTATGCAGTCGCTTCTGGCGTCTATCGCCGACCAGGAGGAGATGATACGAGACCTCACCAGAAGCATAGAAACGCTTGAGACCGAGAAACGGGAGCTTCAGCAGCAGAAGACGGATTACGAGGCGGAGGCGGCGCAGCTCGAGCAGGAGAAGAAGGATCTCGAATACGACGCGAACCAGAAGCGCAGTTATCTGAACGGTCTCGCGGCGGAGAACGAAACGCTCAAAAGCAAGATCGACGGACTTGAGGATGAGATAGCCGAGGCGAACGCCGAGCGCGAGAAGCTCAACGCGCAGATCGAGGAGCTTATCAGACAAGCCCAGCAGGGTAACGGCGGCTACGATTACAGCGGCGACGGCTTGAGATGGCCGCTCGCGCCGAATTTCAAGTATATCACTACATATTTCGGTTACGACGCGTGGCGTGCGGGAATGCACCGCGGCATCGACGTCGGAAACGCGGGCATAAAGGGCGCGCCGATCTACGCGGCGCAGTCGGGCAAGGTAATTTCCGTTATAAATTATTGCACACATAACGTCGGCAAGAACTGGAGCTGCGGCTGCGGCGGCGGCTACGGGAACTACATAATCATCGACCACGGCGGCGGACTTTCGACCGTCTACGCGCACTGCCAAGCGATTTACGTCTCCCAAGGTCAGTACGTAAACAAGGGCGACACGATAGGCGAGGTTGGTACGACGGGCTGGTCGACGGGCTTCCACCTTCATTTTGAGACAAGAGAAAACGGCGTGGCGGTCAATCCGTTTAATTATGTATCGTAAATTATACAAATTTTGTGCTTCTCCCCGCTGCAGGCGGGGAGAACGCTTTTTTGTTATTTTTTAGAAAATGTGTTAAATGCGGTTGACAAGCCGGGAAATATTTGGTATAATAAAGAGTGTGAGCATTTTTTTCAGTATGATCAAAGGGGCTGTTTAATTTGGCAAGTGTTCGTATGACAGTCGCGCGCGCGATGACGGAATGTCTGAGGGCGGAGGGAATAACCGATGTTTTCGGCTATCCCGGCGCGGCGATCTGTCCGTTTTACGATGAATTATATGAAACCGATATCCGGCATCACCTCGTGCGGCATGAGGTGAACGCCGGACATGCCGCGAGCGGCTACGCGAGAGTTACGGGAAAGCCCGCCGTGTGCGTCGCGACAAGCGGACCCGGCGCGCTTAATCTCATCACGGCAATCGCTACGGCGTATATGGATTCCGTGCCGATGGTCATCATCACGGGGCAGGTGAACTCCGACCAGATAGGGCGCGACGTGTTTCAGGAAGCGGACATTACGGGCTCCGCGGAGCCGTTTGTAAAGCACAGCTATCTGCTGAAAAAGCCTGAGGACACCGCCGAGGTGTTCAAGAGGGCGTTCTACATCGCGGGAACGGGCAGGCGCGGTCCGGTGCTTATCGACGTGCCGTTCGACGTTCAGAAGGCTGAGATCGACTTCGAGTACCCCGAAACCGTAGACATTCGCTCCTATCGTCCGAGCACGAAGGGCAACGGCTATCAGATAAAGCGTGCTATCACGGCGCTTCGCGAGGCGAAGAAGCCGCTTATCTGCGCGGGCGGCGGCTTGTTTACCGGCAACGGCGTGGCGCTTATGCGGGAGTTCGCCGAAAAAAACGATATCCCCGTTGTTTCAACAATGATGGGGCTCGGCGCGATGCCGTCCGACAGTCCGCTTTATTTCGGAATGATCGGTATGCACGGCAAAAAGGCGGCGAATTTCGCGGTGAATAACTGCGACGCGCTGTTTCTGCTCGGCGCGAGAGTCGGCGACAGAGCTATGTCCGCAATGGAAAGCCGCAAGAGTTTCACGGTAGTTCACATCGACATAGACCCCGCCGAGATCGGCAAGAACATCGAGGCGAACGTTCCGATAGTCGGCGATATTTCGTTGGTTCTCGAACAGCTTTTAGAGCAGGTAAACAGCTTTGAGGCGCCGCTTTCTCACAAGGACTGGCGCGGCGAGCTTGACGGAATGCGCTTTGAAACCGACCCCGAGCCCGAGCCAGACGGCCATGTAAACCCGAAATGGTTTATCAGAATGCTGAACAAAAAGCTCCCGGAGCGCTCGATTGTCGTCGCCGACGTTGGGCAGAACCAGATCTGGACAGCGGCGAATATTTCGCTTAAGGACGGGCGTTTTCTCACGTCGGGAGGAATGGGCACAATGGGCTATTCCGTTCCCGCGGCGATCGGCGCGAAAACCGCCGACCCGACGCTTGAGGTTGTCGCGGTGTGCGGCGACGGCTCGTTCCAAATGGAGATGAACGAGATAGCCACCGCGGTTCAGGACGGTATAAACATCAAGATGATCGTGATACGCAACCACTGTCGCGGCATGGTGCGCGCGGTGCAGGAGGGCGAATCTGGGAACCGCCTGCTTGGCGTTGCGCTGAACGGCAGCCCCGATTTCATTAAGATCGCGGCGGCTTACGGAATAGAAAGCGCAAGAGCCGACAGCGAGCAGAGTGCGTTAGACGGCATTGAGCGCATGATGAAGTCGGACAAGCCTTTTCTGCTTGAGGTCGTTGTTCCCGATCTCGAAAAGACCATTCTGTAACGGAGGTGTATATTTATGAAGCATACAATTTCCGTTCTGGTAGAAAACCACGCCGGCGTTCTGGCGCGCGTGGCGGGTTTGTTCGCAAGGCGCGGCTTCAACATCGACAGCCTTGCCGTCGGCGTTACCGACGATGAGAATGTTTCGCGGATAACGATCGTCGCGGACGGCAGCGAATACACGCTTGAACAGATCGAAAAGCAGCTCAACAAGCTTATTGACGTAATCAAGGTCAAAACGCTCTCGCCCGAGAGCATGGTAAGTCGCGAGCTTATTTTGATAAAGGTAAGCTGCACGCCCAAGCAGCGCCCCGAAATAATCAGCATCTGCGAGCTTTCGCGAGGCAAAATTTCGGACATCTCGGCGAATTCCGTGACGATAGAAATTTCCGACAACGCGCAGAACCTCAACAATTTCGAGGAGTTGCTCCGACCCTACGGAATAAAGGAGATAGTCCGCACGGGAACTATCGCTATCCAGAAGGGCGAACAGGCGGTCTCACTAAAGAATTGACAATTGACAATTAAGGTACGCCGCCTGCGGCGTCGAATATTAAAATATTCAAAGGCGTCTTTCCCCAGCCGGAGGCGGGAGAAAGACGCAAAACAGAAAACGTTTTCCCTCGCTTAAAAAGCGTCGAATATTATTTTTAAAAAGGAGATAATTATTATGGCAAAGATGTATCATTCCGAGGATTGTAATCTGTCCGCGCTGAGCGGCAAGACCGTTGCTATCATCGGCTACGGCTCGCAGGGACACGCTCACGCGCTGAACCTCAAGGACAGCGGCGTAAACGTTGTCGTAGGTCTTTACAACGGTTCGAAGAGCTGGGTGAAGGCAGAGGAGCAGGGTCTGAAGGTTATGACAGCGGCGGACGCTGCCAAGGCTGCGGACGTTATTATGATCCTCATCAACGATGAGAAGCAGCAGGCTCTGTATCAGGAGTCCATTCTCCCGAACCTCTCCGCGGGCAAGACGCTGATGTTCGCGCACGGCTTCAACATTCACTTCGGGCTTATCGTGCCTCCCGCGGATGTTGACGTTATTATGATTGCTCCGAAGGGACCGGGTCACACCGTTCGCTCCGAGTATGTTGAGGGCAAGGGCGTTCCGTGCCTTGTTGCGGTACATCAGGACCTGTCTTTATTACAAACAGACCAAGCCGGCGACTTTAAAAGTTTAGAAAAACGTGGT
>JAIDPG010000379.1 GCA_029062865.1 Oscillospiraceae bacterium | reverse complement strand
CGTCGGCAGCGTCAGTTGGTAATACGACCCCGGCTTATTACGGACTAATTCAAAAACCCCCCGCATAGCGGGGGATTTAGTTTGATTTTCGTGTTTTCCCCGCCTCCTGCGGGGAAAACACGAAAGGATTTTACCACTTGCGGTCAAAGCTCGGCGCTTCTAGGGCAGGGTTCGACACGTGCGGTCTTCGCTTGCGCCTTCGAGGGACGAAATCCGAGATGTTGAACGGCTTCTTTTCGGGGAGATTGTCGAAGCGGTCTTTGTAAAACAAAATCGACGCTTCAAGCCGCTTGGTGTTCCCAAAGCGCTTCTTTATCGTGATTTGAGAGACTTCCTCATAAAGGCTGATGTTGAGTATCGCACTGTCGAACATCGGGTGTCCGTCATCGCTGATGTGATAGCCGAGGCGGTCGCTCTCGAAAAAATACTTGCGGATCTTTCCCTTTATCGTTAGCTCGTGCGGCGCTTTTTTCGGGTCGCGCGAGACGCTCTCAAAATCCGCGAACGGCAGGTAGCACAGCGTACGCAGGATGATCCGCTTGCCATAGCGCGTGAACTCTCCGGCGTACTCGCTGAAGATCATACCCTGCGGGAGGATATCGAAAAACGTAAACCGCGCATGGCGGCGCTTTTTCTTGTCGATGATGTACACCGCCGAGAACGCGAAGATCATTCCGAACAGAACGCTCCCCGCGACGATAGCCACGAGCAGCCTCGCGAAGCCCGACCCGTAGTTCAGCACTACGTTTACCGTGCAAAACACGCAAATCGCGAAGAGCGGGATAACAACGACGGCAAGCGCGTGCCGAAGCGCGCGCGTGAAGTCTGTTACGTCCGCGTGGAAATAGCTGCGCATTTTTTTCGGAGCGTCGCTCATTACAGTCACCTCGGCTGCGGGAAAAGATGAAAACACCCGCCACATTTATTATACCACGTATTTCAAAAATAGTCAACCGAGGTGTCTTTTAAAATCACATCACCGAATTCGCCCCACAATACTTTTTAGAGCCGATAAGCTTCATAAGCGTATGATTTCTCTCGAACACCGTCTTGAAGACCGCCGCGCCGAGCGCCATTACGGCGAGCTCGCCGAGCGCGACCGTGCCCATGCTGAACCACAGCGGTTCACCGACAAGGTGAAGCTCTACGCCTACCAGAACGCCGTTCGCGACTACGGGGAGAATTGCCGCGAGAAAAACGCTCTTAAGGCTGAACATAGGCAGCACAGCGATCGCCGTAGCGGCAACGCCAAACACCAGATCGTACCACCCAAGCGGGCTGAACAGGTTCGCGATAAAGCACCCGAGAATCAGCGCGGCGGAATAGTCGCGTCGGTAGAAGCAAAGCAGCACGAGAATTTCCGAAAAGCGGCACTGTATCGCCCCGAACGAAAGCGCGGGGACCGCGAGCGTCAGCGCGACATACATCGCCGCCACAAGTGCCAGCCGCGTCAGATTTCCAACATTGAAAATTTCATTTTTACGCATAAAAAAAGCTCCTTGTTTTTTAACGGTGGTAGGGAAAGAAAGTTTCCCGTGCAAGAAAAACACCGTATTAAATTTTGGTCAACATCTACCCGCTTGGGGGGGCGTCAACTTGTTAATTATAACACATCTTTTTTATTTTGTCAAGTGGTTTTTCGGAACAACACGCAAACAAAAACAGCGTTTCTCCCCCCTGCGGGGGTGAGAAACGCCGAGATATTGTTTTGTTACTTCCCAACTCTCTTTTCAATATCCGCGACAGCTCGCTCGTAAGCCTCGCGCCAGCAGCTGTTTTCTACTGTGTTGTAAATGATCTTAACGTCCATAAGCTTCAGCAGATCGAGCTTCGCGCGGTTTGTTTCGGGGAGCGGCTTAAGCTCGTAGAAATAGACCTTGCCAACGCCCGGCTCGTGCTTTTTGCGGTTCAAAAGCCACCACAGATCCGTCTCGGAAAACCCGAAGCCGAAGCCGAGAATGTACACGTCCCCGAGAACAAACGCGTCCGCCCAGGATCTGATTTTCGGCGTTTCATCGGGGTTTATGGACGCGTAGTAATTCCCGCGCTTTTTGTTGAGCTCCACAAGCTTGCCGAGCAAATTCCCGTAAAAATACGCGCCGAGTATCATCGAGTTAGGCTTGCGCGCCTCGCCATGGATATGCCAGATCCGACGCTCGCCGCGCTCGGTTTCGATTTTGTTAAATGTGTGCAGCAAGAACCGCGATTCCGCGCGGCTCACCTCGTCGGAGTGCCCCTGCATACGCCGCAGCGCGTTTTCCGTCACCTCGCGGGAGCCGAGCGCCGCGGTCTCGAGCTCATAGCTGTAATTCGTCGTGAGTATTTCGTCGAACGGCAACGCAAGCAGCCGCCGCAAAAGCCGCGTCTGCTGCTCGTGCCTTTCCGTGCCCAGATTCGCGAGCTCGTGCTTTTTGCTTTTGAGAGCCTTATCGACGTTGTCCTCGGTGAGCAAAATAGCCTTCAGCGTCTCCGGTACGTGAAATCCCGCGATGTCGTAGCGCTCGCGGCGGCGGTCGATCGAATTCAGCAGATCGTCCCAAGAGGAGCTGTCAAACGCGCGGTTTATGCCGTTACCAAGAAGTAGGATCTGAGGCTTTCGGGTTTTCATATCACCGCCGCCTTTCAAAAATTTCCCCCGCCGGGGCGGGGGAAACGATTTTGCGGCATTTCAAGCCGCGCCCTTTGCCTTTTCTAAATTATAACAAACAGCACGCGATTTGTCAAGAGCAGAAAAAATTAGGGCTTTTATCGGGCTGAGTGTAAAGCTCCTCGGTCATCGCCGTGGCGAGAGCAAACCCCGCCCTGAACATTTCACGGCCATAGTCGCCGGCGATATCCAGAACAAGCTCCTTCATCTCCTCTGAGATTTTGTCGTGGTGTTGTAACCGCAATGGGAAAGGCTTTACCAACAGCTCCCCTGCTATAAATGACTCGTAGATTTTTTCCATAACCGTCATATTTTACCTCCTGTATTATCTGTTCGCCCCTCACGGGCGAACTTTTTATGCGCTTCTCCCCGCCTTTGGCGGCTGTCAATTTGTTGCGCTTTCCCCGCCGCAGGCGGGGAGAAGCATTTTTTTATCGCCTCTAATGGCAAAATGCCATATAATAATTATACCACTATGGCATAATATTGTCAAGGGGGTAGATAAAAATGACGTTCAGATTAAAGGAATTACGAGAAGCGCGGCATATGACACAAGTTAGGCTGGGTGTGGAGCTTGATTTGAGTCAAGATGTTATCAGCCGTTATGAAACCCACGATAGAGAAGCAGATTATCAGACCCTGCTCGACATCGCCGACTTTTTCGGTGTGTCGCTCGACTACATTTTCGGGAGGACGGACAACCCGGAGATCAACAAATAAATATTAGCCGCCTATGGCAAACCGCCATAATTTAGTTGTTTAATTATGGCATAATTTTGTCAAGGGGGCGGTAAAATTGACTTTTAGACTAAAAGAACTTCGCAAAAAACGTCATATGTCGCAGGTACGTCTTGCGGTAGAGCTTGATACATTTCAAAACACCATAAGCCGTTATGAAAACCTTGAACATGAAGCGGACTATAAAATGCTGCTGGCTATCGCAGATTATTTTAACGTCTCGCTTGACTACCTTTTTGGGCGAACCGACAACC
>JAIDPG010000378.1 GCA_029062865.1 Oscillospiraceae bacterium | reverse complement strand
GTGAGACGATCTTTATGAAAAACAATTGGTGGCAGACAGGTCTGGAAGCTCCGACGCTGATATTTCTTGCGGTTTTCTCCGCGACGACCTTAATGCTGACGGTAATTTCGCTTAAAAAATTCAAGCGGGACATCGCAAGTGATTTAAATTCCGGGAGGACAAGGCAATGAAAACTCCAATTTACCTAATCCTGAAATACTGGAAAAAGCACAAAAAGAATGCTGCCGTGCTGCTGTTTTCGGGCGTGCTGCTGACGGCGGTCGTTTTCGTGACGCGTATGTCCAAGCGCGAGGAGAACGCGCGTTTTTTCCACGAGGTTTACGACGCTTACGGGCATTATGATGTTCTTATCGCGAACTCCGATGATGAGATCCTCGTAAAGGCAACAGAGGGGTACAGCGGATATGATTACGGCGTTATGTACGTTTACGGTAAAATGGGCTACGGCGGGAATTATTTTGAGTATGGCACTCTAGACGACGAACACAACATTTGGCACGTGCCGCTCGACGAGGGGCGTTTGCCCGAAGCCGCCGACGAGATAGCTGCCGTCAGCACCGTGCTCGACGCTTGCTTTTGGGTCGGCAAATGCGGCGACACGATAATCCTCGACGGCGAAACCTACACCGTCACGGGCATAATCAACGAGAATTACGGCACAAATCGGCAAGGCTCGCCGCTGAGCAAGTCCTATATGTTTAAAGAGTCACCGTATAAGATCCCGCTGATATTTGTGGGCGCTATTGATAAAGAGCCGCTCTACCGCATTGATATGCTGGGAGGCGTTTTCGACCTCAAAAAAACCCCCGAAGCGCACGAACTCGAATTCGACGAGTACCAAGAGCGTTTGCGGGAAGTGGTCGGTTACGAAACGCGGTGGTTTGACATTACAAGCGAAAGACAGTCGTTTTATTTTGATTTGTATAATTATGACACGCCGCAGTTGAAGCTCTTTAAAATCATCTCGTGGATAGGGGTCGGGGTTTCGGTGCTGTCTGTGTTTTCGGTGCTTAGGACGGTATTCACCGAACGCCGCGGCAGAATTGAAACGCTTAAGCGTATCGGTATGAAGAAAAGCGCCGTCGGCGGGCTGTATGCCATTGAGGGCGCGATTTTCACAGCGGCGCAGATAATACTCGGAATTGTGTTCGGGCTTGCGGCGTATGGCGGGATATTGCTGTTTAAGGTCGCCGTGCTCGGAGAAGCGCCGTACAATGGTTTAACTTCCCCATATCTCGTTTACGAAAAGACGGCAAGCCCGTTTTTGTGGGCGGCGGTCATTTCGAGTGCTATCAGCGTTATTGCGTACATTCTCAACGCACTTACAGTTAATGTCAAGCGGAAAGCCCCCGACAAAAACCGCAAGCCCGCCACGCTTTCGCGGTGCTTCGGGCGCGTGTTTCGACAGCGCGGAGTTACCGCAGTACAGACGGCGGCGCTTATGCTGATTTGCTTTACGGTGCTGTTCGGATATGTGTTCCTGACCGACAACGGAAAGGAATGGACGGACGGCTTGACGTATCTTCCGCCGAGCTCAACATATTCCATCGATGGTTTCAATATGGAAGAAGAAGGCATTGCGGAATATTATGACGCAGATCTTCCCGAAAACAGCGGAATAGGACACATGGATAGAGATTACTACGAACACCTGTTTACAGTTTACGCAGACTATACGGCGGGCATTGACGACGAGATTGCTGACAAGCTCCCCGAATATACACTTGTTACGGGATATATAAGGCAATCTTTTCTCGCTTTGGACGAGCCGAATCCTGCGTATATGAACGAGATAGATCTATCACACAAAGTCATTCAGCGTGACCTCCTTGAGATGAGCAGCGAGGAACACCAAAACTTCTTCGATGAGGGACAATTAGGCTCCAAGCACTTGTACAACGTCGGCACAAAAATCACTCCCCCGCGGAATATCGAGACATTATCGAAAATGGCGGAAAACGTCCGCGACGGCGAGATAGACATTGACGCGCTGAACAGCGGCGATGAAATCCTCGTGGCTTATCAAGGCAAAATGCCGCCGTTCAAGGCGGGTGAAACGGTAACGGTTTGTTCCATAGGCTCCGCCGATAAATACGGCTTCGGCGTGGGAAGCATAAACACCGCCGAGGTCAGAATTGGCGCGATTTTGCAGATTACCCCAAGCATCGACGCAGTAAGGAATTACACGCTCCGAAACGACCAGGACTACAATTTCCTCACGACGGCGACGGGAGCGAACGCAATGGGTTTGCATTGCGCGCGGTATATCGAAATATACTCGGCTGAACCTATGGACGGCGGTATTATCCCGTCCTCCGCCGAAATGCGGGTTATTTCGCTCGAAGCTATGAAACGCGAGGAAAACATCAAAAAAATGCAGCAATATGGCGCTTCAATTCTCATACTGCTCGTGATGTCGCTGCTGGGCTTTGCGGCGTACTTTAACGGAATCGGCATGAAGATACGGCTGAAAGCATACAACATTTCGGTAATGAGGGCGGTTGGCACGCGCGTTTCGGAAATTCGCCGCCGCTTACTTTTAAGCAGTATAAAAATACCGCTGGCGTCGGCGGCGGCGGCTTACGGTATTGTCAAGGCAATGCAGTTCGCGATGAAGCGGGCGTATCAATACTATCTCGACGAGTACACCGAGGCGCTTAAGGTGGGATTCAGCTACGACAGCCCGCTCGGGCAAAAGCTAAGTACCATGAGAAACCGTTTTTACCTCGACGGCGTGTTGTGGCAAGTAAACGCCGAAATCCCCACGCTGATACTGTTCGCGGTGATTTGCGCGGTAACGGTTATTCTGACAACAATCGCGCTGAAAAAATTTAAGCGGAATATCGCGGGGGATTTAAGCGAGGGGAGGACAAGAGAATGATAAAAACCGAAAACTTAACAAAAATCTACGGTAGCGGCGAAAATTCCGTATCGGCGCTTCAAGCCGCGAACCTCACAATCGCCAACGGCGAGCTTTGCGCGATTATCGGCAAATCGGGGAGCGGCAAGACGACGCTTCTAAATTTGCTCGGCTGCTTTGACGAGGCAACGGACGGCAAGGCGTTTTACAACGACACGGAAATCACGTCGCTTGACGACAGTGCGGCGGCGGATTTCAGGCTGCGGCATATCGGGTTTGTGTTTCAGTTCTGTCTCTGATACACATCACCGCGCCAACGAGACAA
>JAIDPG010000377.1 GCA_029062865.1 Oscillospiraceae bacterium | reverse complement strand
AAAAACTTCGCGATCCGCGGCTTGTATATAGCGAAATATTTCGCTATCGCCGTTATCGGTACGGCGGTCGGTCTTGTGATCAGCTTCCCTTTGAGCAAGCTGATGATAAGCGGAATTTCTCAAAAAATCGTTGTATCCAGCGGTGATAATTTCTTGATAAATATCGGCGCGGCAATTTTAGCGGGCGCGGTCGTCGTACTGTTCAGCTATCTCTGTACAAGGAAGATACGCAAGTTCTCCCCTATCGACGCTATCCGCAGCGGCGAAACAGGCGAGCGCTACAAGAAAAAGGGAATCTTACATCTCGGAAAATCGCATATGCCGACGGTTTCCTTTATGGCGCTGAACGATATTTTCAGCGGCGTAAAAAGTTATGTTTCGATGATAATCATCTTTATTCTCGGAACGCTTCTGGTCATCATTCCCGTGAACACGATAAATACGCTGCGGTCGGATAGACTGATAACCACATTCAATATGGTCGAAAGCGATCACATTATTTCGCAGGAGCTGCTGTTCAATCCCAACGAGGATAACAAGGCAAAGGTGGAACGGCAGTTTTCGGAGATACGGGAGATGTTTGCCGAAAACGGGATAGACGTCGACGTATTTCAGGAGATAATGTTCCGTTCAAATATCTCAAAAGGAGATAAAAGGACAAATTCAACGTCATTCCAAGGCATGGGCGAAGTCACTACCGATATGTATACCTATCTTGAGGGTACGCCGCCGCAAAACGTCCACGAGGTCGCGCTGACGCACCTTACCGCGGGACAGATAGGCGCGGAGATAGGCGACGACGTGGAGATCAAGATCGGCGAGGACACGAAGACGTACACCGTCACCGCAATACATCAGAGCATGAACAATTTGGGCGAGGGCGTGCGGTTTCATCAGGACGCGGAGCTTGATTATGACTATGCGGCGGGCTGCTTCGGAATTCAGGTGAACTACAAGGATAACCCTGACAAAGCCGCGCTTTCAGAACGAAAGGCGCTGCTCGAAAAACTCTATCCCGACGCGAGAATTTACACTCCCGGCGAATATATCGGCTATATGATAGGCAATGTCGCAGAGCAGCTTGACAGTATGAAGGTGTTGATATTGTGCATAATTCTCGGAATTAACGCGCTTGTGGCTGTGCTTATGGTGAAGAGCTTCATCACCAAGGAAAAGGGCGAAATCGCGCTGCTGAAAGCGATCGGCTTCAAAAACAACGCGCTGACGCTTTGGCAGACTATGCGTATCGGTATTGTATTGCTGATCTCGGTGCTTACGGGAGCGCTGCTCTCCTCGCCGCTGTCGCCACTTATAATCACGCCGATATTCCGAATGATGGGCGCGTACAGTATAGAATACGACATTCGCCCGCTTGAAGTTTATGTGATCTATCCGCTGATAGTGCTGGCGGTCACGGCACTTGCGGCGTTTATTTCGGCGCAGAGCTTGAGGAAAATTTCTTCGTCGCAGATTTCCAACAACGAATAACTTATTGCTTTGTCCTCTGCCCCGCTGCGCGGGGCAGAGGACAGAAAGGAGCTAATACTATGACTAACAACATATTGGAGGTCAAAGACCTTTGCAAAACCTATGTGGTAAACAAGCGTCAGAACAACGTTTTGAGGAATGTTAATTTCAGCGTTTCCGAGGGCGAAATGGTCGCGGTAATGGGTCCGTCCGGCTCGGGAAAATCAACGCTGCTGTACTCGGTCTCGGGAATGGACAACATCACCGCGGGCGAGGTTGAGTTCAACGGGCGCAGCATCGGAAAAATGAACCAAAAGGAGCTCGCGGAGCTTCGGCTTGACGAAATGGGATTTATATTCCAGCAGATGTATATGCTGAAAAATCTGTCGGTTCTGGATAACATAATCCTGCCCGCGTGCCAGTCAGACAAGATAAAGGAAACGCGCCGCGAAACCGTTGAGCGCGGTCACGCGTTAATGCGCAAGCTCGGCATTATCGACGTCGCCGACAACGATATAAACGAGGTATCTGGAGGACAATTACAGCGCGCGTGTATCTGCCGAAGTATGATAAACAAGCCGAAAATGATCTTCGCCGACGAGCCTACCGGCGCGCTGAACCGCACATCCTCCGACGAGGTAATGGAGGAGCTCGCCAAGCTCAACGCCGAGGGAACCACCGTAATGCTGGTAACTCACGACGTTAAAGTCGCCGCGAAATGCACAAGAATTTTGTACATCGTCGATGGAAATATCAAGGGCGAATACACGCTCGAAAAATACGACAGCTCAAAGCAGCGCGACCGCGAACGCGCCCTGAACGGCTGGCTAATGGAAATGGGTTGGTGATAAATTGATCGATATTCTGATAGTTGAAGATAACAGGGAGCTGGCGGCGGTGTTGTGTGATTTTATGCGGGCGGAAAATTACACGGTGTCCGCTGCCGAAACCGCTGAAAAAAGCCTTGCGCTGTATCAAAAATACGGTGCAAGGCTTGTCGTGCTTGATATAATGCTGCCCGACAGGGACGGGTATTATATTCTCGAAAAGATCCGCGCGGAAAGCAATACTCCGGTATTGATAGTAAGCGCGAAAACTGCGAAGGACGACAAGCTGCTCGGACTAAATCTCGGCGCGGACGATTATATTGAGAAGCCCTACGACATCGACATAATGCTCGCGAAAATAAGCGGTATCTTTAAGCGGCGTTATGCCGCGGACGAGCTTGTTGACGGAGAGCTTCGGATCAACAAGCAGAACAGGCTTGTGTATAAAAACGGAGCTTTGATAGAAATGACAGCCAAGGAATTCGAGCTGCTTACGCTGCTTGTCGAAAACAAAGGGCGCGTGCTCTCAAAGGAATATCTGTTCAACACGGTCTGGGGCAGCGACAGCTTTTCGGAGCAGCAGACTCTTACGGTTCATATAAAATGGCTGCGTCAAAAAATTGAGGACGACCCGAAAAATCCCAAAAGAATTCTGACCGTGTGGGGAGTTGGTTACAAATATGAAAGCGTTTAACAGAATTTTCGCGGCGGTTATTGCGGCAATGGCGATACTGTTTATCGCGGCGAATATTATACTTTCGGCGGACAGAGACAGCTCAGAAAGCGGCAGACCATACCGTGTGGAGATAAACCGCCTTGCCCGCCAAATCGAAACGGACGGTCAAGCCGATCTGTCCGGCTGCGAATACGTAACGAACATCGAACGGTACGGTGAAAATTTTCTCGGTACAAACAGCGACTATGTGATACTTGAGATACACGGCGAGCTGTACCGCTTTGATTATCAAACCGGACGCGGCGACAGAACGCGCCTTATCGTTACCGTAAACCTTATGCTCGGCGCTATGGCGATCCTGATAATTTCCGTTATGCTGTACATCAGGTTTACAATTCTTGCGCCCTTCAAACGTCTGACTGACATTCCATACGAATTGTCAAAGGGAAATCTTACCGCGCCTATTAAGGAAACCAAAAACCGCTTTTTCGGGAAATTCATCTGGGGAGTGGATATGCTCCGCGAAAATATCGAGCGGCAAAAGCAGCGTGAATTGGAGCTTCAAAAGGAAAAGAAAATGCTGCTGTTGTCGCTTTCGCACGATATAAAAACGCCGCTTTCCGCGATAAAACTATATTCAAGCGCGCTTGCGAAAAGGCTTTATCCCAACGAGGAAAAGCAGCGCGAAACAGCCGTTTCGATAGGTGAAAAAGCCGATGAGATAGAAAGCTATGTTTCAAAAATAATCACCGCCTCGCGCGAGGATTTTCTCAGCCTTGACGTGGAAAACGGAGAATTTTATTTGTCTGATCTGGTGCGGAATATCGAAGCCTATTACATTGAAAAGCTGGCTCTTGTTAAAACGGAATTCACTGTCGGAGAATATAATAATTGTCTTCTGTACGGCGATCTTAACCGCGCGGTTGAGGTGCTTCAGAACGTTATCGAAAACGCGATAAAATACGGCGACGGAAAGCGCATCGAAATCCTGTTTCCGAGCGACGACGAGGGTGTTTTGGTGTCAATTAAAAACACAGGCTGCACTCTTGACAGATCGGACTTGCCGCATATTTTTGAAAGCTTCCGGCGCGGCTCGAACTCGGAAAACATTCGCGGCAGCGGACTTGGGCTGTATATTTGCCGGCAGCTTATGCACAAGATGAACGGGGAGATATTCGCGGAGATCGACGGCGGGGCAATAACCGTCACAGCCGTGTTCGGAAGAGCGTGAATATAAGAGCCTTTACAGCGCAAAGTTTCCCGCTGTAAAGGCTATATGTTTTTATTGTCAAACGCCGAATATCATTCCAGCGTCTTAACGACCTCTTTGAGATAATTGATTATCGGCAAGTGCTGCGGACACGCGCCCTCGCACTGACCACACTCCACGCACTTGCTCGCGGGAGAACCGCCCGGACGCCAGGTATAGGAATTTCTCGCGCGGGCAAGATCGCCGTACATTTTATACACGTTCATTACCGCGAAAATATCCGGAATATGAATACCCGCCGGACAGCCCGCCACACAGTAGCGGCAAGCGGTACAGGGGATCTGATCGGTTTTGGCAAGTGCCTCGCGGGCTTTCGCGATCGCCGCCTGCTCCTCGTCGGAAAGCGGCTTGAAATCCTTCATCGTCGCGAGATTGTCAGCCATTTGAGCCTCGTCGGACATTCCGCTCAGCACGATGCTCACGTTATCGAGCGAAGCCGCAAATCGAATTGCCCACGATGACGGCGTGGCTTTCGGGTCTTGCTTTTGCAGCTCGCGCTTTACCGATTCGGGCGGGTCGGCGAGCGTGCCGCCTTTAACGGGCTCCATTACGATAACGGGCTTTCCGTGCGCGCAAGCGACCTCATAACAGCGCCGCGATTCAATCGTCGGCGTTTCCCAATCGGCATAATTAATTTGCAGCTGCACGAATTCAGCGTCGGGGTGTTCGTTCAGCAGGATATCAAGCTCCTCGGGAGTATCGTGGAACGAAAAGCCGTAATGCTTGATAAGCCCGCGTTCCTTCAGCTCGCGGACGTATTCCCACGCGCCGTATTTCTCATAGCGAGCCTTGTTCTCGTGATCCAGCCCGTGCAACAGATAAAAGTCGATATACTCCGCGCCCGTGCGTTCAAGGCTTATCTCGATCTCGCGCCGCGCGTCCTCGACGCTTTTACAAGCGAATTCCGATGCGTTCAGCTTGGTCGCGAGGTAATAGCTTTCTCTCGGATAACGCGAGCAAAGCGCCTTTCCCGTAGCATCCTCCGAGCCCTCGTAAGTAAACGCGGTGTCGAAATATTTTCCTCCCGCCGCCATAAACGCGTCTACCATGCGCTTGGTCTGTTCGATATCGATCTTGTTGTCCGCAAGACGCGGCAGTCGCATCATTCCAAAGCCCAGCTTCATGCAGTCGTTCACCAAATTGCTCATTGAATTATCCTCCCGTTTGATTTATTCCGCTTTATTTGAACTCAATAGCCTTACGATCATATTATAGGTCATTTCGTAGACCGTCAGCGGCTGAAAACTCATGCCCGCGTTTTTCATTGCTTCGTTCTGCTTGTCGGTAACAAAAGCATACGGATAAATGCCGTACATAAACGCCATAAAGCACATCAGAAAATCTCCGCGCTGCGTTTCGGTCATATCGGGGAAAAACTTTTTCAGTCCGTTTGACAGCGCGTCCATTGACGCCCCGTAAACCGTCTTGAATTCCGTGAGCCGTTCCGCGCGGCTGTTTTCCTCCATATCGTACATATTCATCGACAGCAGCTTCAAAAGCAAGATCCGCCGCTCCACGGTTTTAGCTGCCGCGTCCGCAAAGCCCGCGATGTCAAGCGCTTCGTTTTGTTGAACGATCTCGTTAAGATCGGCTGTCCATTGCTCGTACTCTCGCTGAGACAAAGCGAGAAATATCTCTTCTTTGGTTTCAAAATAATTGTAGATCGACGGACGCGAAAAAGTCGTCGCTTCCGCAATGTCGCGCATGGCAATCTCGCGAAAACTCTTTTTCCCGTAAAGCGCAAGGCACGCCGCCATTATCTGCTCGCGCCGCTGGGCATTGAGCTCGGGCGATCTTATCGGCATTTTCAGCACCCCCGAATGTGTTTTGGCGTTGACACTTTGTCAATGTAATCATTATAT